>NZ_JTHN01000055.1 GCF_001399685.1 Paenibacillus sp. A3 | reverse complement strand
ACCAAGTTTTGAGCGAGGAAAAATAAACGTACGGACTCAGCCATAAACGAGTCGCGGAATAAATGCTCCGTCTTCGGATCGTCGGTATGTTCGAAAATCGGGTATTCGCCTTTCTTCTCCCCGGTATCCCGAACGATTCGGAACGGCTGGGAGGGGTCCGGTCTGACGTAGGATAGAAAAGAATCGGTTTCCTTAACCGAAGACGCAGCGGCTTGGGCGGCATCGCAAGCACACATCCCCATCCATAAAAGTCCTGTGAAGCAGAGCAGCTTCCATCGTTTCATTTGAGCTCCCACTTTCTTGTCTCTAGGTAAGTTATTCCAATAATTATTGACGAACTAAACTGCATTTTTCCTTCAAAACGGGATACGATTTCTGGACCAAAAATCCAAAATTAGCAAACACTCGTATAGGTTTTTGGTGTACTGCAAACAATGAGGTTAGGAAATCACGGATAGGAGGAGCGGTCCATGAGAAGAAGATGGCGGGCGTTCGTCACAGGATGGCTTTGTCTATGCGTCATCATTCCGGCAACCGCAGCCGGGCAGTACTCAGCCATCGACCTGGCGCCAGGAACGAAGAAAATCGCCGTTGTCATCGACGATTTTGGCAACGGTCAAGCGGGCACCGAGCAAATGCTGGAGCTGCCGATTCCGTTTGTTGCGGCGGTCATGCCTTTTCTGCCGACAACGAAACGCGATGCGGAATGGGCGCATAAGCTCGGCAAGGAAGTCATCGTACATCTGCCGATGGAGCCGCGGAACGGAAAACCGGAATGGCTCGGTCCGGGAGCGATATCGACGAGGCTGCCCGACGATGAAATCCGGCGCAGAGTCATCGCCGCTATTGAGGATGTACCGCATGCGGTAGGCATCAATAACCACATGGGATCGAAGACGACGTCCGACGAACGGGTCATGCGCATCGTGCTGACCGTATGCAAAGAGCGCAATTTGTATTTTTTGGACAGCCGGACGACAGACAAGAGCGTTATCGGTAAGCTGGCGAAAGAGATGGGCGTACCCACGGCAGAAAACGATTTGTTCATGGATGATACTTATACCCGGAGCCATATTCTCAAGCAGGCGATAAAGCTGCAAAAGCACGTCCGCGAAAATGACAGCACGATCGTCATCGGTCACGTCGGACCGCCGGGGAAGCATACCTCCGAAATATTAAAGCAAACGATTCCTACCCTGCAGCAGCTTGGCGGACAGTTCGTACCGGCATCGCAATTGATGAAGTAATGGTCCCAATGCGAAAAAGACCGCGTGCCATGTCAAATCGGCTGAATCATGCGGCCTTTTACTTTTTTGGCTGCTGCAAGTACTGTTCGACGCCTGCAGCTATTGCTTCCGCGATAAGCTGCTGGGACCGGTCTTCGGTAAGCATCCGGCGGTCTTCGGCATTCGTAATGAAGCCCATTTCAATGATTACCGATGGCGCCTTGGCATGCTTGAGCAAGTAAAACGTGCGCCCCGGCACAGGCTTGTCGCCCGTACCGTATAGCGCGTTCAGCGCTGCTTGTACGGCTTTGGCGAGCTGCTGGCTTCGCGGCTTCGTTTGATGAATAACGATCGCGCCCCGTTTGGTGGAATTACGGCCAGAATTGACGTGCAGACTGATCATGATTTTCGGCTTGACCTCATTGCACAGATGGCTGCGCTGGGCCAAATCCTTAATATGTCTCGAACGGATTTTCAACCATAAATTTTCTCCGCTTAGCGCGTAATCGTCCATCCGGTTCATTAAGACAATGAACCCTTTTCGGCGCAAAGTCTCGTACGTTTTTTTGGCGATCGCCAAATTGATATCTTTCTCCAGCAAGTCGCCGTACGACGTGCCCCCGTCGATTCCGCCGTGACCTACGTCAATTAAGACATCGACGCTCGATATGGCGGGATTGGCAGACTTCAATTCCGGCAAGTACCAGGATTCAGGCACCGATGCTCCCGCATGTCCGGCTTGAAAAGTCAGAACGGACAGTCCAACCATTGCGGCAACGGCTGATTTAATCGCCTGATTCCATAAATTCGGCCTAGACATCCGCTGCCCTCCTTTCGCGTAAAATCGTCCGCAGCTTGTTTCGCTTCACATGGTTTTAGCCTCCCCAAAAAGTTTCTTAAAGCGCAGCGATTAATGCTACCATGACAGGGCAATACTACCAATTATATTAATGCCGTAGCGGCCGTTCAGGCGGCCGTGAGCAACAGGAGGGATTCGATTGAATATCAGCGTGGTTTTGATGGTTATCCAGTTGTTTTTTGCCATCGTTATCGGTATGTATTTTTGGAATTTGCTGCGCAATCAGCAGACGAACCGTTCTGCCGTCGACAAGGAATCGAAGAAAGAACTGGAGAAGCTGCGCAGGCTGCGATCCGTCTCTTTAAATAAACCGTTAGCCGAAAAAACAAGACCGACTGCCATGGAGGATATCGTCGGGCAAAAGGAAGGGCTGCGTGCTCTTAAAGCGGCGCTGTGCGGCGCCAATCCGCAGCACGTGATCATCTACGGCCCGCCGGGCGTGGGTAAAACGGCCGCTGCCCGTGTCGTATTGGAGGAAGCGAAGAAAAATCCGGAATCGCCGTTTCGTCCAGACGCCAAATTTACGGAGATCGATGCGACGACGGCGCGATTTGATGAGCGGGGCATTGCCGATCCGTTAATCGGCTCGGTTCACGATCCGATTTATCAAGGAGCGGGAGCCATGGGAGTCGCAGGTATTCCGCAGCCCAAACCGGGGGCAGTGACGAAGGCGCACGGCGGGATTTTGTTCATTGACGAGATCGGTGAATTGCATCCGCATCAGATGAATAAATTATTAAAGGTGCTTGAAGATCGCAAAGTATTTTTGGAAAGCGCGTATTACAATTCCGAAGACACGAATGTGCCGAGCTATATTCACGATGTGTTTCAGAACGGCCTGCCCGCCGATTTCCGGCTTGTAGGGGCCACGACGCGCAACCCACAGGAGCTGCCTCCGGCGATCCGCTCGCGCTGTATGGAAATTTATTTCCGTCCGCTGCTGCCGGAAGAAATCGGCTCGATTGCCGCCAAAGCGCTGAAAAAAATCGGATTTCCCGACTGTCCTTCCGCTATTGAGGTCGTGAAGAAATATGCGACCAACGGGCGTGAAGCGGTAAACATTATTCAGCTGGCGGCAGGGATGGCGCTGACCGATCAGCGGAGAGAGCTGTCGGCGGCCGACATCGAATGGGTTGTCAACAGCTCGCAAATTCCGCCCAGGCCGGAGAAAAAGGTTCCCCAACTCCCGGAAATCGGGCTTGTTAACGGATTGGCCGTCTATGGTCCGAATCTCGGAATGCTGCTTGACATTGAAGTGACCGCTATTCCGGCGGCGCAGCCGGGAACGGGCCAATTTACGATCACCGGTGTCGTGGACGAGGAAGAGATGGGCGGCGGGTCGCGGACGCTGCGCCGCAAAAGCATGGCGCGCGGTTCTGTCGAGAACGTGCTTACCGTCCTGCGGCGCCTCGGCTTGCAACCATACGACTACGATATGCACATCAATTTTCCAGGCGGCATTCCGATCGACGGACCGTCGGCCGGCGTATCGATGGCCGTAGCGATTGCTTCCGCCATCAAACGGATTCCGGTCGACAACCATCTGGCCATGACCGGCGAAATCAGCATTCACGGCAAGGTCAAGCCGGTAGGGGGCGTTATCGCCAAAGTCGAGGCTGCTTTTCAGGCCGGAGCGACCAAAGTCATCATTCCGAAGGAAAACTGGCAGGAAGTTTTTGCGGGGCTTCACGGATTGGAAGTCATTCCGGTCGACTCGGTGGAGGAACTGCTTCATCACGCCCTGGGTATTGAAGGCCATCTGGCTGCCGAGCCTCCTGCCATGCCTCAAGAGACGGTCAGCGGCGCCTCCGTTACGATTCTGCACGCCGATGCGCTCGAATAGAGCGGTTGGCGTCTCTTTGTTCGTAAGAACGGAACCCGGCGGCCCCCGATTGGTGTTTTAAAATCAATTTTGATAAAATGTAAATCACATGCATGTAAGTATAGTCTGGAGGTGCTCGCGGATGGGAACGAGCAAACAGAAATTGCGCCGCTTGCCGCTGCTTCCGCTCCGGGGGCTGCTGGTGTATCCGAGCATGGTTCTGCATTTGGACGTGGGCAGGGAGAAGTCGGTACGGGCCCTGGAGAAGGCTATGGTCGAAGACAGCATGATCCTGCTGTGCTCGCAATCCGAGGTGAACATCGAGGAGCCGAAAACCGAGGATATTTACCGGATCGGCACAATATCGAAAGTGCGGCAAATGCTCAAGCTGCCGAACGGAACGATCCGCGTGCTTGTGGAAGGCGTCGTTCGCGCCGAAATTGCGGAGTTTCTGGTTAACGACGAATACTACGAGGTTCATGTCAGGGAACTCCCTGAGCAGGAAACGTCCGATCCCGAAATCGACGCATTGATGCGCACGGTGCTGAACCAATTCGAACATTATATCAATCTTTCGAAAAAAGTGACCCCGGAAACGCTGGCTGCCGTATCCGACATTGACGAACCCGGGCGGCTCGCGGATGTGATTTGCAGTCATTTATCGTTAAAAATTAAGGATAAGCAGGAAATTTTGGAAACGGTCGATGTCCGGCTGCGGCTTGAGAAGCTGCTCGGCATCCTGAACAACGAACGCGAGGTGCTCGAGCTCGAACGCAAAATCAGCCAACGCGTCAAGAAGCAGATGGAGAAGACGCAAAAGGAATATTACTTGCGCGAGCAAATGAAGGCGATTCAGAAGGAGCTCGGGGATAAAGAAGGACGGGCCGGCGAGGTCGAGGAGCTGCGCAACCAGCTTGCGCAAAGCGACGTGCCCGAGAAGGTGAAGGAGAAGATCGAGAAGGAGATCGACCGGCTGGAAAAAATGCCTGCGACTTCCGCCGAAGGCTCGGTCATCCGCAACTACATCGACTGGCTGCTTGGCTTGCCTTGGGCCCAATCGACCGAAGACGACCTCGATATCCGTAAGGCCGAGGAAATTCTGAATCAGGATCATTACGGCTTGGAGAAGCCGAAAGAGCGTGTCCTTGAATATTTGGCTGTGCAAAAGCTGGTCAAGAAGCTCAAAGGACCGATTCTGTGCCTTGTCGGCCCTCCCGGGGTCGGGAAGACGTCGATCGCCCGTTCGATCGCGAGGTCGCTCGGCCGTCAGTTCGTGCGCATCTCCTTGGGAGGAGTTCGCGACGAAGCGGAAATCCGCGGGCACCGCCGTACGTATGTGGGCGCGATGCCGGGCCGAATTATCCAAGGGATGAAAAGCGCGGGAACGAACAACCCCGTCTTCCTGCTGGACGAAATCGATAAAATGGCGATGGATTTTCGCGGCGACCCGGCTTCCGCTCTGCTGGAAGTACTGGACCCGGAACAAAACAGCACGTTCAGCGACCACTTCGTCGAAGTGCCGTTCGACCTGTCCAACGTTATGTTCGTGACGACGGCCAACGCCATACACAACATTCCGCGACCGCTGCTTGACCGGATGGAAGTGCTGTACATTCCGGGATATACGGAAATCGAGAAGCTGCATATCGCGCGCAACTACTTGCTGCCGAAGCAACTGGAAAATCACGGACTGCAGGACGGCCAGCTCATCGTAGACGAAGATGCCCTCATGAGCACGGTGCGCGAATATACGCGCGAGGCGGGCGTCCGCAATCTGGAGCAGCAAATTTCGTCCATCTGCCGGAAGGCGGCCAAGGAAATCGTCGGCGGGGCGTCTGCCGTGCATGTGAAGGCCGATAACCTGAAAGAGTATCTCGGTCAGCCGAAATTCCGCTACGGCATGGTGGAGGAGCGCGATCAGGTCGGCGCGGTGACCGGGCTTGCCTGGACGGAGGTCGGTGGGGTCACGCTCGTTATCGAAGTGACGGTGATGCCCGGCAGCGGCAAGCTGACGCTTACCGGAAAGCTCGGAGACGTCATGAAGGAATCCGCTCAGGCGGCTTTCAGCTACACCCGTTCGCGGGTCGAGCAATTCGGAATTCAGCCGGATTTCCATGAAAAATACGATGTCCACGTGCACATGCCGGAAGGCGCCATCCCGAAGGACGGCCCGTCCGCCGGTATTGCGATGGGCACGGCGCTCATCTCGGCCTTGACCAATATCCCGGTATCGCGTCACGTCGCGATGACGGGCGAGATCACGCTTCGCGGCCGCGTGCTCCCGATCGGCGGCCTGAAGGAAAAATGCCTTGCCGCTCACCGCGCCGGCATTCGCACGGTTCTGCTGCCGAAGGATAATGCCAAAGACATCGAAGAAATTCCCGAGAGCGTACGCTCCGAGCTGACGTTCATCCCGGTCTCGCACATGGATGAAGTGCTCGAACACGCTCTGGTCAAGCCTGTAGGCGTATAATAACAGGCGTTGGGTGGATCGGTTTTGCATTTTATTTTACTCCAAAGCGAGGAAGGTGTTTCCACGGAAAGTTTACGGCCGCCTTTGAAATCAAGTTGTATCCGCAAAGGATAATAAAGACAACTTGAATTTCAAGAGCGGTGGAGTGGAAAGACCTTCCGGTTCAGCCGGAAGAAATAAACGCAATTCCATTCAGCCCTGCGCCTCATCAAGAAATGAGTGAAACGTATGAAGGTCAATCAAGCTGAATTCATCATCAGCGCGGTTGGTCCGAGCCAGTACCCTACGGATGCCTTGCCGGAGATTGCTCTGGCAGGGCGTTCCAATGTAGGGAAGTCTTCGCTGATCAACCGGATGATCAACCGCAAAAACTTGGCCCGTACCAGCTCCAAGCCCGGCAAGACACAGCAGTTGAACTATTACAAAATTAATTCCGATTTGTTTTTCGTCGATTTGCCGGGGTATGGGTATGCGCAGGTGTCCAAAACCGAACGTGAAAAATGGGGCAAATTTATCGAAAATTATTTGCTCCACCGGGAATTTTTGAAGCTGGTGCTGCTCGTAATCGATCTTCGCCACCCGCCGTCCAAAGACGACCAGGCCATGTATTCGTGGCTGAAGCATCACGGTACGCCGCTTTGCATCGTGACGACGAAAGCGGATAAAATTCCGCGCAGCAAGTGGCAGCAGCATGTCAAGATCGTCAAGGCAACGCTGGGAGCGGACAAGTCGGACACGGTCGTTCTATTTTCGTCCGAATTGGGACTCGGGAAAGACGAGCTGTGGCAGATCATCGAACAGAAGATCGGCTACGGCACCGATACGGAAGCGGAAGGACAGTCTGAGACGCAGCCCGAATCCGCCGAGCAAGAACATTAATACGCTGCCTCCAAAGGGGGCGGAAACCAAAAAGGCTATTCCCCGATCTCCGGTTTTCTTGTGCCGGTAAACGGGAATAGCCTTTTTAATCTTGATATTACGGCTTAAGCTCATAATCCCACCACATCCGGCTCTGACCGGACGTCAGGTCGGAAATGCGGTTCACTTGACGGTCCACGACGTAAATGTGCCCTTTGCTATCTACGTAGCCTCTTCCTGCTCCTTTGTACAAAAACAAGCGCGTTTCTTTCCCCAGCAGGTCCAAATGATAGTACGTCTCCCGTTCCTCCGCATCAAGCGGAATGAAGCTGTCAGTATAAGCTTTAAAACGGTCGCTGTAGCCTTTTACCGTCAAGCCGTCGGCGGTGGAAGCCAGGAGATCGATGTCTTTTTCCCCAAGCTTCGTGTTCATGCCGTGGAGCTGTCCCGATGCGTCCAGCAGCGCGAGCTGACCGTATACGTTCGGCGTCCGGCTTGTCATCCGGTCGGCTGCTTCGCTGGCAATCCAGAACGAACCGTCCGTATTGCGGACGACGCGGGTAGGCACCTGAGTCAAATCCGGCACGGGCGAAGCTTTCCCGTCCCGAAGGATGAAAGTCTCGTGCGTATAGGGCGTGTAAGGAGCCGGGATGTGAAGAAAGCTTGAGATCGAGATGACGGCGAGCGCTGTCCGGCCGTCGAGCTTCATGATTTTGGATTGCAGTTCCAGTCCCTTATTCTCATATTCCGTTTGCGATTCGTAGAAGGCTGCCGCTTTTTCCAGAATCGGCTTGAGTGACATCAATTCGATGTTGTCGTAATAGACCGAATCCCCCAGGCGCACGGCCGTTTGCTTCGGCTCTCCGGCAAAAGGCACGCCGGGCTTCCGCTTTTCCGCTAATTGGTTTACACCAGCCTTCGCTCTGTCATTTATCGGGGAAGGAGCGCCATTCAAATCTTTGTTCACCTTCAGCATCCGGTTCGACTCGGCCTCCACATAGAGCGCTTCCGTATCCTCGGCGATAATGCGGTGCAGCACCTTTTGCTGCTCCGTTGTAAGCTGAAATCCTTCCTGCGGGCTCCAATCCGTCCGCCAACCGAACTCGTTATGAGTAAAGCGCCAGGTCATCGGCAAATAGGATACGTTGTCTACCAGCAGCAGAGGGTAAGGCTCGCCGGCATTGTTGACGGATTTTCCGTTCACTTCGATTGGGTATCCGGGCAGTACGGCTTCATAACGCCGGCTTACGGATGCTTTGTCTTTCGACTCGGCCGTCGGCTGTATCCCCGAAGGGCGCTCGCGGCGGCTAATCTTAAGGCCGCTGGCAGCGTCCCAAGCCACTTCCAACCCGAGGGTATCCGCGAATGGTTTCACCGGAAGATAGACCACATTTTTATACATCAATGCGGGATAAGGGCTTCGCTCGTTGTCGATCTTTAGGCCGTTCACTTGAACCGGGAATGAAGGAAGCTGGAGCGGGACAGACGGTTCTTCGGCTTGTGCGGGGGCGCCGGAGGCAAGTGCAAGCAAGATCCCGGCAACCAGCCCGCCGACGGTATGGCGTAAACGAATGCGATGATTTTTCATCCAGCGGATTCCTCCTTCGTATAATCTGGCGCCTTTTACCCCAAACTTGGAGCAAGAGACTTTGGTTTCCATCCTGAGCGAGGAGCGTCAGAGCGAATTGAACCTGTTAACCCGTTTCAGCTTAAAAAATGCGGCCGCCATCCTGTTAGGCTCCATCCTGCTTATGCTCGGCGGAATATACGCTTTCTCGTCCCTGAAAGTGGACTTGCTGCCGGACGTGGAACTGCCCACGCTAACGGTGCAGGCCGTGTATCCCGGGGCAGCCCCCGCCGATGTCGAGGAGCGGGTGACGCGAGAGCTGGAACGAAGCTTGAAAGCGCTCAGCGGCCTGGAATCGTTAACGAGCCAATCGATGGAAAGCTTCGCCGTGGTGCAGATGAAGTACCCGATCGGAACGGATATGGAGCTGGCTTCCCGTCAGGCAGAGGACGCGTTCAAGGGGCTGAAGCTTCCCGAGGGCGTGACGCCCAAAGTGACGCGAATGAATTTCAGCGCGCTGCCTATCCTAAACCTGGCCGTGTTCTCGAAGCAGAGCGATTCCATTGAAGAGCTTATCGTTGAGGACATCCAGCCGGAATTGGAAAAAATCCCGGGCGTCAGCAGCGTAGCGGCAGGCGGTTTAAAGGAAAGCTATATCCGGATTGCCGTCGATCCCGCCAAAGCCAAAGCATATAATCTAACCTTAACCCAAATTCAGCAAAAAGTGCAGGGGCTATTTTTGTCCTTCCCGGCCGGTTCCGTTGTTGAGAACGAGCTGGTCGTTCCGGTCCGGGTCGAGCAGCGCGCCGCGGGCATTCAGGAATTGAAGCGGCTTGCGATCGAGGTGCAAACGGGTTTCCCGCCTATCCCCGCAGAGATCGCTCTGGAAGATATCGCCGCTGTGCAGCCGATAGAGGAATCGTCCGAGCTGGTTCGTTACAACGACAAAAGCGCCCTGGCCCTATCTATTTCCAAAAAACAGGATGCCAATACGGTCCAGATCGCCGATCAGGCGTTCGCCGTGCTCAATAAGCACCGGGACCGGATCGATTACGCGCTCGCTTTCGATCAGTCGGAAGGGATCAAAAAGTCGGTCGAAAGCTTGCAGAGGGAAGGACTGTATGGAGCCCTGTTCGCCTCTTTGGCGGTGCTTCTGTTTCTGAGGAATCTAAGAGCGACGCTCATCGCCGTCTTATCCATCCCTTTGTCTTTATTGATCGCATCAATCGTCCTGAATCGGATGGACATCACCTTGAACATCATGACGCTGGGCGGCATGGCCGTTGCGGTAGGGCGGGTTGTCGACGACAGCATCGTGGTGATCGAAAATATTTACAGGCGCATGAGCCAAAGAAAGCCCGGCGAAGACCGGACGCAAATTACGCTGGATGCGACCAAAGAGATTATGGGCGCGATCACATCATCCACCTTGACGACCGTCGTCGTGTTTTTGCCGCTCGGCTTCGTGGGGGGAATTACAGGGACGGTTTTTAAGCCGTTTGCGCTGACCGTCGTCTTTGCGCTCGCCGCTTCGCTGCTTGTCGCCGTTACGCTTGTCCCCATTCTGGCCAAAGCTTCATTCGGCCGGATCCGCGAGACGGAGGAGCGGGAAAGCGCGCTGCAGCGGGGGTATGCGGCAGTGCTCGCCTCGGCGCTGCGGCACAAATGGTCCGTCATCGGCGTTTCACTGGCGGTGCTTGCCGGGTCTCTTCTGCTGGTGCCGAAGCTCGGGTTTATTTTTTTGCCGAATGAAAAGCAGCGGATCGTCGCCGCCACCGTGCAGCTGCCGCCGGCTTCCCAGCTTCAGAAAACGAACGAAATTTCCCAAAATATCGAAAAGATGCTCCGCGAACAGCCGGACGTCTTCGAATACGTATTTACAACGATCGGCGGGATTGATTACCGTTCCGGTCTCAAGCAGGCGAATCAGGCGCAGTACATGATGAGCGTGAACCGTTCGGCCGATATGGAAGCCGTCGCTAAGACGCTGGCGGTCAAGATGGATGCCATCGTTAAAAAAAGCTCACCGGAGGGAACCGTAACGGTGCAGGAAATGGGCCCCGGCGGGCCCATGACCGGAACAAGCGTCGAAGTCCGGCTGTTCGGCGGCCAACCGGATCGGCTGGGGGAAGCCGCCAAGCGGATGGAGGACCGGCTGAAGCAGATGCCTTATTTGCGCTCGGTCAAAAACAATTTCCGCGAAAAGCAGCGGCAGTGGACCGTCCGCATCGATCCCGGGAAAGCCGCCGCGGCGGGAGTCGATCCCCAGCTAGTGCTCGGGCTCGTCGCGGACCGGACCAAACCGGTCGAGATCGGCACATACAAGCTGGACGGCAAGCCGCAAAAGCTGCAGGCCACCTATACGGCAGGTCCTGCCAATGCCGCTGAGCTGGAGCAAATGCCGCTGTTCGGTAAAAAAGGCCCGATGCTGCTTCGCGATATCGCGGCCGTCGAAGCATCCGATACCGTATCTGCGATTCAGAAGCTGGACGGCAAGACTTATGCCGCAGTCAGTGCGGAACTGACCGGAAACAACATCAGTCAAGCGACGCAGGAGGTAAGGGACGCAGCTTTTGCTGTCCCGCTGCCGGAAGGCGTTACGCTCGGCTTCGGCGGAGGCAGCGACGAGACGGAGAAGACGTTTAAGGATCTGGGCGTGGCGATTGCCGCGGCCATCGGGTTGGTTTATTTGGTTATGCTCGTTACCTTCGGCCAAGCGCGCGTTCCGTTCATCATCTTGTCTTCGCTGCTGTTTGTACCGGTCGGCGCGGCTTTCGGCCTGTATTTGACCGGAGAGCCACTGTCCGTCAGCGCCATGATCGGGCTGTTGATGCTGGTCGGCATCGTCGTGACGAACGCGATTGTGCTGATCGACCGGGTGCGTCAAAACCGCGACAGCGGGTTAAACATACGCGAGGCGCTTATCGAAGCAGGCAAAACGCGGCTGCGTCCTATTCTGATGACCGCGTTCGCTACCGTCTGCGCGTTGATTCCTTTGGCGTTGACCGAATCCGAGGGGAGCTTGATATCCAAAGGGCTTGCCGTCGTCGTGATCGGGGGCTTGGTTACGTCGACGCTGCTGACGCTGGTCATCGTGCCGGTGATGTATGAATTGTTTTTTCATCGTCAGCGCCGCAGGGAACTGCGGAACAAACGGAGGTAAAACGAGTTTTTAAGCTTTTATGCCGTCCTTCTGCGAGGAAAACGCGGAATTTTCTGATTTCCGGCGAAAATCAATGGCTGCCTGGCAGGAATATTAAATAATTATGTAGTATAATGTATATAGACAATAGAATCAGGCTCACAGACACATGGTTTGAAAAAAATGAATCGAGGGATTTTTATGGCAATTAGGTTAGCGACCGAATACGTCAAAACCTGCCTGCAGCTTACGGAAGCCGAGATGGCCAAGTTCATTCGGATGTTTGTCGATCACGGAGCCTCTCTGCAAGTCAAAGTACTCGAAAACGGAAATCAAGAGGTGGTATTGCCGGACGACGCCGGCGAAGAAATCGTGCTGTCGTTCGAACGTGAAATGAACTTGTATGTATGCCGGGGAACATGCCGCATCCGCAACAAAAATTTGGTCAACCTGATGCGCAAAGCCGTAGCCGAATTTAAAGGCGACGCTGTCGTGCATCGCATTTATGCAGCATATACGATGGTCTATACGTACAAGCAAGGCGCGGTAGTCCGAATCACCGAGAAAAAGGACGCCGCGGAAAAAGTGATTTACGAATATCGGGACACCGTCGGACAATTGGAGCAGCTGTTCCATAAGAATGAGGTGGAGCAGGAAATCCAAATGCTCAAAGCCCAAGTGAATCATCTGCTCGACATGAGAAACGAGTTGCAAGAAGCCGCCATCCGCGAGCATATCGACGGGCGTTTGCACAAACTTACCCATCGCTTGTTCGTACTCGAAGCTTAACATATATTTTTTAGACTTCTCGATCATAGCGGAAAAAGCTCTTCCTGATCGCCCATAAAAAGGGCAGGGAAGAGTTTTTTTGTATTTTTATGCATCGAAGGGTATTTTTACCTTGGGAGGAAAAAAGAAAAAAACGGAATAATTGGGCTTATTCGGCGCTTCGCGGCTCACACCCCGGGCGGGACTCGGGCATAATTTATTGTTGTGTGCCGCCCTCTGACAGGTAAATATGGCCTGTGCAAAAAAAAGGGTTGCATTTCTGTTCAATAGATGTTATTTTTATCTTCGTTGAAAACAAAATAGGAACCAGGATTCACTCAGGACATGTAATGTTGCGAGAGATTATTCCCTCGGGAAGTGAATGACGTAGGTCCTAGCGGATGAAATTTTCAAAACATTTTATTCCTAGGAAGGGGGAACCGGAAGATGGAATATTCAACTTTCGGAAGACACGTAGCTGTAGATACTTGGGGAGTAGATTTTGATCTTCTCAACAATGCTGAATGGTTACAAGCGCAAATGGTAGAAGCTGCTGAGGTATGTGGAGCAACCGTTTTGTCGGTACAATCCAAACAATTTGAACCCCAAGGGGCAACCGTTCTGGTCATGTTGTCGGAAAGTCATCTCTCCATTCATACGTATCCTGAGAGAGGATTTGCTGCTCTTGACTGCTATACTTGCGGCGAGACGGTAGACCCTCAGCTCGCGATCGAGTACATGCTGTCCGTGCTGAAGCCGGAAGTATCTCACGCGAAGAAACTGGTTCGCGGTATGGGTGAACTGCAAGTGGAAACACCGGCATTGAAGCAAGCTGAATTGGTAAAATAATTACAGGCGCATATACGATAACCACGGACGATTCCGTGGTTATTTCTTTTGCTCCGGGCCCATACACTCTCAAAGAGAGCTTGGTTCCTGCGGCGTCCGTCCGCCGCGGGCAGAGGAGGGGGACCCGGGTTGAAAAGATTCAGAAAAAAGCTGTTCATGTACCTGATCGTAGCCGTGCTGATCGTCTGGCCCGTTCTGCAAATCGCGGAGCTGATCGGCCATAAGGCACCGCCAGAAAAAGCGGAGAAGCTGCTGTATAAAGTATCCCTCTTTCAAATGGAGCTGCTCGGCAGCTACTTGCAGGAAACCGGCAAGCTCAAGGATACCGATTCGCTCAGCGCGCTCCATCAAGCCGTTTACTCGGCTTCGTTCGCGCACGATCATCTGGCGCTCGCCTACGGCGAAACCAGCCTGACGAAGCTTGATTCCCTCGCCCAGCTCATGCAATATTTGCTGCGCCTCCAGGTCGGCGGCTCCCGCCCTCTGCGTGCGGAGGAAGCCCAGACCCTCGGAGACGTTTCGAAGCTATACGCAGACCTGTACGAGGCCTACGGCAAACTGATGTCGAGCGGCGCCGACATTGTCGGTTCGCAGAACGACCGTCTGATGAAATCCGACAAAGCGATCGCCGATCTCCTGCGCAAAAAGCTGCTGCAATAATCGCCGTAGTCGTATAGGTCCGCCCGTTTCGGAGGAAACTAAAACTGGAAGCCTTAGGCAGTGAAGGACGATATAGCAGAAAGCAGGACGATATCGAACTAGGCGGTTGAAGGAAATGCTGCTGACAGGAGAAGGCGTAGCAGTGTTGGCAGATGCATTGGGTAAGGCGGGCGTGATTTCAATCACAGCCTGCTTTGGTGAGGCGTGATAGGATGTTGAGGAAAGTTAGAGAATGATCTGTGGAAGGGTACGGGCATGGCTCGCTCCTACCGAAGAGTGTGGGAGTCGAGCCATCGCAGTGAAGCGTGTTCAGGAGACGGCCGCTTCCTGGGGGAAGCCGGCCTCTCCTGAACAGACGCGATCCCTGCACCACAGCAGCTCTCATGCGCGTCTCTGCGTCTCCCACGTTCTTTACCCGTTCCCGCACGCCGTTAAGCGTATCCTTGCGTTACCGGCCCCCTCTCCATAGGGAGAGAGGGGCGGTTAACACAAGGAGGAAAAGCGCTCACTCCACCAACTGCGCATCGAAGCTCGGGGGTCCAGGGGGCAAGCCCCCTGGGGTCCCCCTTACGAAGGGGGATTTAGGGGGATGGAGCCCCCCCTCTCCCTGTAATAAAACTTTCAAAATTATTGTCGCAAAAACTCGGACTTGTTCCGCATGGTGTGATATAATAAATTGACTTTACGAGGAGGAGGCAGGTGAACCAGATGCATATCGTCGTGGCGGGTTTTAATTATCGCACAGCACCGGTGTCCATCAGAGAAAAATTTACATTCGCCGAAGGGGATTTGCCGCTGGCGCTGAAGGAGCTCAAGGAAACGAAGAGCGTCATGGAGTGCGTCGTCGTGGGCACCTGCAACCGGACGGAATTGTACGTGGCGGTCGATCGCCAGCCCTGTGCCCATTATTTGCGGGGCTTTATCGAGAAATGGTTCGGCGTGCCGCGCGGAGAGTATCAGGAGCATTTGTACGTTTACGAGAACGAGAAGGCGATCGAGCATTTATTCCGCGTAACGAGCGGCCTCGACTCCATGGTCATCGGCGAGACGCAGATTTTGGGACAGGTTCGGGACGCGTTCCTGCTGGCCCAACGCGAGAAGACGACCGGCGTTTTGTTCAACACTTTGTTCAAGCAAGCCGTAACGATGGCCAAACGGGCTCATTTCGAGACCGGCATCGGGGAAAATCCGGTGTCTGTCAGCTATGCGGCAGTCGAGCTGGGCAAGCGTATTTTCGGCAGCTACGCGCATAAGAAAGTGTTGATTATCGGCGCGGGCAAAATGAGCGAGTTAACCGTTAAACACCTGTACGCGAACGGAGCCGACAAAGTGACCGTCGTGAACCGGACGCTCAGCCGGGCGCAAGAGCTGGCGGACAAGTTCCGGGGCGTGGCGAGCACGATGGACCGGCTGTTGGCGCACTTGGAAGAAGCCGACATCGTGATCAGCTCTACCGGAGCAGCCGGTTACGTGCTGACGGCCGAGCAGGTATCCTGTATTTTGCAGCGGCGCCGCTCGCGACCGCTGTTCATGATCGATATCGCGGTTCCGAGAGACCTCGATCCGCGGCTTGGCGAGATGCCGAACGTCTTTTTATACGATATCGACAATCTTCAATCGCTCGTAAACTCTCATTTGGAAGAGAGGCGTAAAGCCGCGGTGCAGATTGAGAAAATGATCCGTGAGGAAATAGCGGCCTTCGAGCAGTGGACGAAAACGCTGGGCGTCAGCCCGGTTATTCAAGCGCTGCAGACCAAAGCGGCCACGATTCACGAGGAAACGATGGACAGCTTGATGAAGAAGCTGCCGGATTTGGACGAACACGAATTGAAGGTCATTCGCAAATTAACGAAAAGCATCGTCAATCAGATGCTGCGCGATCCCATTGTCCGCATTAAAGAAATGGCTGCCGAGCGTCACGGGGATGACGCGCTGGACATGTTCACGAAAATTTTTGCTTTGGAAGAGCCTTTGGCTGAGCAAAAACGGGTGGAGCAGGCGGTACGGAAGCAGGAGGCGGAGGCGGCGCAGGATCGGATCAAGGAAGAACTGCTATCCAAAGTGCGGGCCGCGGCGCCTGCCGAAGCGCTTGACGTTCTGGCCAAAGCTTGACCGGAAAGGAACAGCATGGTCACTCAAACCTGGTT
The DNA here is from genome assembly GCF_001399685.1 of Paenibacillus sp. A3. Classification (GTDB taxonomy): domain Bacteria; phylum Bacillota; class Bacilli; order Paenibacillales; family NBRC-103111; genus Paenibacillus_G. Next base: position 14,109 of record NZ_JTHN01000055.1, on the reverse strand, counting down.
GTACGATGTCATTTTATATATTTATGCCCTGAGCCTCCTGTTTTACTTCTCGGACTTTGTCGGTCCGAACCGAAGCGCAAAACGGATGGGGACAGGGTTGCTTTCTTTTGTATGGGTGCTGCAGACCGCCTACTTAATCTACAGCTTGGTCACGCACGGCAAGCTGTCGGCGTTTTCCATGTTTGAAACGCTTTTTATTTTATCCTGGCTGCTTGTGACCGTCTCGCTGATCGTGAACCGCTTTTTCCGGATCGAGCTGTTTGTGTTTTTGGTAAACGTGTTCGGATTCGCGACGTTTGCGCTTAACGTCTTCAGCCGGCCGGGACTGGCGCCGACCTTGGCGCACTGGAATATAAACGACGAGCTGTTGTTCATTCATATCACGCTGGCAATTTCCGGCTATGCGGCATTCGTCGTATCCGCCATTTTTTCCGGTATGTACTTGTTCCTGCACCGCAAGCTGAAGGAAAAGCAGTGGTCGCAGCAAATGCTGCGGCTGCCGAGCTTGGAGAATACGGACCGTTACGCGTTTGTGTCCGTCGTCATCGGTGCTCCGCTTCTGCTGCTTACGCTTTCGCTTGGAATCGTCTGGATTGCGCTTGAGGGCGATTTCATGCTGTTTTTCGATCCGAAGGTGCTGAATTCCTGGTTCGTGCTGTTGGCCTATATTTTTTATTTGTTTCAACGGCTCGTGATGAAAGCGGCAGGCAACCGGCTGGCGTTGTGGAATTTGGCGGCGTTCGTCATTACGCTGCTCAACTTTTTGTTGGCTAACCAATATTCGAACTTCCACCAATGGTATTGAGGGGGCGTAGGACATGACGAAAGCTGGCGAAGGAAGGCTCCCGGGGCCGTCCCCCGGCGTCAAATCCTACTATCCCGCTATGCTCGATCTTGAAGGGCGGCCATGCGCCGTTATCGGCGGAGGCCGTGTGGCGGAGCGCAAGGCACGCGCGCTCCTGGAGGCGGGGGCTCGCGTCACCGTCGTGAGCCCCGTTTTTACGCCGCAGCTGGAAGCGTGGGCGGCCTCGGGCGCGGTGCGCGCGCTGCGCGAGCGGTACGCGCCCGGGCTGCCCGCGCTGGCCGAGGCGCGGCTGGTGTTCGCGGCCACCGACGATGCGTCGGTGAACGCGCAGGTCTGCGCCGAGGCCGAGGCGCTCGGCAAGTTCGTCAACGCGGCCGACGACGGGGCCGGCGGCGGTTTTCTCGTCCCTGCCGCGGTCCGGCGGGGACGGTTGACGCTTGCGGTGTCCACCGCAGGCGCAAGTCCGGGCTTGGCCGCGGCGCTGCGCCGCAGGCTGGAGGAAGCGTTCGGCGAAGAGTATGCGCCGTACGTAGAGCTGCTCCACGAGCTGCGCGGCATCGTACAGCAAGCCGTCCCGGAAACGGGCGAGCGGCAGGAGCTGTTCCGCGGCATGCTGGAGTGGGAGCTGCTGCCGCTGCTGCGAAGCGGCCGGGTTGATCCGGCGGAGCTGCGCGCCGAACTGGCGCGCAGGGTGCTGCAAGATCCGACGCCGGGAGGCATGGAAGCCATCGGCGACTGGCTGCGCGTAGATGCGTGGCAATTGGGATATGAATGAGTATACAGTAATACATAAAGAATACACACTTCCGACTTTGCAGGGAGAAGATAAGGGGTTGACTTCACGCATGCGCACCATCGTAGTAGGCACCAGACAAAGCGCGCTTGCTTTGACGCAAACCGGACAGGTGATCGATCACCTGCGCGAGCTTTGCAAGCGGCACGGCATCGAAGCCGAATTCGAGCTGAAAAAAATCGTCACCAAGGGCGACCGCATTCTGGACGTCACGCTTTCGAAAGTCGGAGGCAAAGGCTTGTTCGTGAAAGAAATCGAGCAGGCGCTGCTTGACGGCGAAATCGATCTCGCGGTACACAGCATGAAGGATATGCCCTTCGAACTGCCTGAGGGACTTGTGGTCGGCGCCGTTCCTCTGCGGGAAGATCCGCGCGACTGCTTGATCACGCGGGACGGCCGCGGGCTCGATGACCTGCCTCAGGGCGCCAAGGTCGGAACCAGCAGCCTGCGCCGTGCTTCCCAGCTGCAGCATTACCGCCCCGACTTGCATATTGAGTCGATCCGCGGCAATATCGACTCGCGGCTGCGCAAGCTGGAAACGGAAGGCTTCGACGCCATCCTGCTTGCCGCTGCCGGACTGCACCGGATCGGTTGGCAGGACCGCATCAGCGCTTACCTGCCGCCGGAGCTGTGCCTGCCGGCGGTCGGACAAGGCGCATTATGCATCGAATGCCGCGGCGATAACGAGTTCGTGCTCGACCTGTTATCTATGTACAAGCACGAACCGACAGCCATGACCGTTGCCGCGGAGCGCAGCTTCTTGGGCCGTTTGAACGGCGGCTGCCAAGTGCCGATCGGCGCTCACGCGCATTTGACGGAAGGAAGCGGCCCGTCTATTGTACTGACCGGCATGGTCGGATCGCCCGACGGCAAGCGGGTGTTGAAAGAAACGATGACCGGAGACGATCCGCGGCAATTGGGTCTGCAACTGGCGGAAGCTTTGATTGCGAAAGGTGCTGCCGAACTGCTTGCATTAGCTGAAGAATAGGGGAGAAGCGGTTGTGAACAAGGGTGTCGTTTATCTTGTCGGTGCCGGACCGGGAGATCCGAAGCTGATTACGCTGAGAGGCTTGGAAGCCATTCAGCGGGCCGACGTAGTTGTCTATGACCGGCTGGCCAGCCCCCGTCTGCTCAAACATATGAAGGCCGGGGCGGAGAAAATTTTTGTCGGCAAACTGCCGGACAAACATATGATGAAGCAGGAAGAGATCAGCCGCCTGCTCGTCGATTTGGCGCTGCAAGGAAAAACGGTGACCCGGCTCAAGGGCGGAGATCCGAGCGTATTCGGGCGCGTAGGCGAAGAAGCGGAGCTGCTCGCGGAGCACGGAATCCGCTTCGAGATCGTGCCCGGCATCACGTCAGCGATCGCCGTCCCCGCTTATGCAGGTATCCCGGTGACGCACCGTGATTTTACTTCGTCCTTTTCGATCGTAACCGGTCATGAATATAAGAATAAAACGTACTCCCAAGTGAATTGGGATAACTTAGCACAAGCCTCCGGCACATTGATCTTTTTGATGGGTGTCGCCAATCTGGAGCAGATCTGTACGGAGCTGATCCGCGGAGGAAAATCGCCGCAAACGCCGGTCGCCCTGATCCGGTGGGGCACTTGGATGGAGCAGGAGACGCTTGCGGGTACATTAACGGATATTGCCGACAAGGTAAAAGCGGCAGGATTCCAATCCCCGGCGGTCACCATTGTCGGCGAAGTGGTCAAGCTGCGCGACAAGCTGGCCTGGTTCGAAAGTAAACCGCTGTTCGGCCGGCGTATTCTGGTTACCCGCGCGCGCAGTCAGGCGAGCGAGCTGTCCTCGCAAATCGACGAGCTGGGCGGGGAAGCCGTGGAATTTCCGGTAATCCGCACCCGGCCGCCTTCCCGTCCGGAAGCGCAAGCGGCGCGGGACGAAGCGTTTAAACGGCTTTCCACATTCGATTGGGTTCTGTTTACGAGCGCGAACGGCGTCGAATTTTTTATGGAGCGGCTGCGGGAGCTGCGGCTCGACATTCGGGCATTAGGGAATGCCCGCTTGGCGGCTGTCGGTCCGAAAACGGCGGCTGCTTTAGCGCAGTACGGATTGCTGGCAGAGGTCGTCCCTTCGGAATTCGACGGGGACGCTTTGCTGGACGCCATCGCCCCCGAGCTTCGTCCGGGGCAGAATGTGCTGCTTGCGACGGCGGATATCGCCAGAGCGTATTTGCCCGAACAATTGCGGGAGCGCGGCTTGAACGTAACCAAAATCGATATCTACGAAACGGTGCTGGATACCGAGGGCGGTTCCGAGATTATTGAGCTGCTGAAGCAAAACATGCTGCACATCGTTACTTTTACCAGTTCCTCGACGGTTACGAATCTGCTGCGCGCGCTGCAGGAGCTTGGCGAGACGGAACCGCTCAAGCTGCTGCAAGGGTGCAAGATCGCTTGTATCGGTCCGAGAACAGCGGGTACCGCGAAGGAAGCGGGGCTGAAGGTCGATTATTTAGCCAAGGAAGCGACCGTTGCTTCTCTGGTTCAGTGCTTATACGAGAAGGAGGAATAAACCATGAGTTTTCCACTTGTTCGAAACCGGCGTTTGCGCAGCTCGGCTGCTCTTCGGAATTTGGTCCGGGAGCATACCGTTACGCTGCACGACTTGATCTATCCGATATTTGTGACCCACGGAACGAACGTTAAGGAAGAAATCAGCTCGATGCCGGGCGTCTACCATTTCTCGCTCGATCGGCTTGAAGAGGAAATCCGCGAAATCGTCGAGTTGGGCATACCCGCTATTGTGCTCTTCGGCGTGCCGCACGAGAAAGACGCGCATGCCAGCTCGGCCTATGATCCGAACGGCGTCGTTCAACAAGCGTCGCGTTTAATCAAAACATGGGCTCCGGAGCTGCTTATTGTTGCCGATACCTGCCTGTGCCAGTTCATGGACCACGGCCACTGCGGCGTCGTCCACTACGATGAGGCCAAAGGCCGCGCGGAAGTGCTGAACGATGCGTCGCTAGAGCTGTTGGTCAAAACGGCGGTTTCGCAGGCAGAAGCCGGCGCTGACATTATCGCGCCGTCGAACATGATGGACGGCTTCGTCTACGCGATCCGTCAAGGACTTGACGAAGCGGGCTACGAGCAGGTACCGATCATGTCGTACTCCGTGAAGTACGCTTCGTCGTTCTACGGTCCGTTCCGCGAAGCGGCACATTCCACGCCGCAGTTCGGCGACCGCAAAACGTACCAAATGGACCCGGCCAACGTGCGGGAAGCACTGCGCGAAGCGGAATCCGATGTAGCCGAAGGTGCGGACATGCTGATGGTCAAGCCGGCTCTGGCGTATATGGACGTCATCCGCGAGCTCCGCGTCAATTTTAACCTGCCGCTCGTGGCGTATAACGTCAGCGGGGAATATTCCTTGGTCAAGGCTGCCGCCATGCAGGGCTGGGTCGACGAGAAATCGATCGTTCTGGAGACGATGACCGGATTTAAGCGGGCCGGCGCCGACATGATCATTACTTATTTTGCCAAAGATATCGCCCGTTGGCTCCGGAACTAGCTGCCGCCACGATACGCGATGATGATGAAGACCGTTCCGCTATCCGGCGTTTCTCCCGGAGCAGAGCGGTCTTTTGCATAGCGGCACTGTCAAACTTTTGTCGGAAACTGTAGCCTGACACACGTTGTTACCTCGTTTCAAATAGGGCATAATGGGAAGTAGACTATGGGAGTTTACGGAAAAGAGGATGCACCAATGAGTTATAACGATACGTTTATTCGAGCCTGTCGCAAACAGTCTGTCGAAACGCTGCCCGTATGGTATATGCGTCAAGCCGGCCGCTACGATCCCGAATACCGGAAAATTAAAGAGAAATACAGCTTGCTGGAAATTTGCAAGCAGCCGGAGCTGGCGGCCGAGGTTACCTTAATGCCGGTCAAAAAGCTGGGTGTGGATGCGGCGATTTTATATTCGGACATTATGAACCCGGTCGCTTCCATTGGCATTGATTTTGATATCGTGAAAAATGTCGGTCCGGTCATCGACAACCCGATCCGCTCGGCCGCGGACGTGAACAAGCTGAAGCCGATCCAGGTAGAGCAGGATTTGTCGCATATTTTGCGGACGATTGAGATTTTGGCGGCCGAGCTGAAGGTGCCGCTGATTACATTTGCCGGCGCGCCGTTTACGATCGCAAGCTACCTGATCGAAGGCAGGCCGTCCAAAAGCTATATCCGCACGAAAGGCTTAATGTACGGCGAGCCGGAGGTATGGTTCAAGCTGATGGATAAGCTTGGCGATATGGTGATCGCTTATCTGAAAGCGCAGATTGCCTCTGGGGCGAAGGCGGTGCAGCTTTTCGACAGTTGGGTCGGCGCGTTGTCCCCCGTTGATTTCAAAACGTACGTTCTGCCGACGATCCGCCGTATTTTTGCGGAACTGAAGCATTTGGAGCAGCCGAAAATTTATTTCCCGGGCGTCAGCTCCGGCGAATTGCTTCCTTATCTGCAAGGCATTGACGCCGATGTCATCGGTCTCGATTGGCGTGTGTCGATCTCGGAGGGCCGCAAAAGAGTTGGCTCGTTCTATGCGGTGCAGGGCAATCTCGATCCATATGTGTTGACCGCTCCAATGTCCGTCATTCAGGCGCAAGCCAAAGCGATTATTGACGAGGGTATCCAGGAACCGGGCTATATTTTCAATCTGGGTCACGGACTGTTCCCGGAAGCGTCGCTGGAGAAGCTGAAAGAACTGACGGATTTCATTCACGACTATTCTCGTCAAGCTCTGAAAGCGCAAGGCTGGACGAAACAGGAAAGCGGTGTATAGCATGAGCGTTACGCAGCAAAAACGGATCGGTGTTCTGGTGATGTCTTACGGAACGCCGGAAAGCCTCGATCACGTGGAAGCTTATTATACGCATATTCGTCGCGGGAATCCTCCGACTCCGGAGCAGCTTAAGGATTTGACGGATCGCTACGAAGCGATTGTGGGAGGCTTTTTTCCGCTTCGGGAAAATACGGATAAGCAGGTGCAAGCGTTGGAAGCCCGGCTGAACGAGAAATACCCGGACACAACGTTCGTATGCTATCAGGGGCTGAAACACGCGTCCCCGTTCATTGAGGACGGCGTGGAGCGGATGGTGCGGGATGGGTTAACGGAAGCCGTCGGCGTCGTGCTGGCGCCGCATTATTCGGTCATGAGCGTGGGCGGCTACATCAAGCGCGCAAAAGAAAAGGCGGATTCGCTTGGGCTTTCGATGCGTTTTGTGAAAAGCTATCATCTTCACCCGGCGCTGATCGAAGCGCTTGTACAGCGGGTGAAGGAAGGCTTGAACCGGTTCGAAGGCGTGGCGAAGGACGATGTCAAAGTGATTTTTACGGCGCACAGCCTGCCTGAGAAAATTCTTGAGATGAAGGACCCGTATCCCGATCAACTGCTGGAAACGTCCAAAGCGATAGCCGAGCGATGCGGCATTTCCCATTGGCAGTTTGGATGGCAGAGCGCCGGACAGACCGGCGTGCCATGGCTTGGGCCTGATATTCTCGACGTCCTGCACACCGTGAAGCAAGAGAAGCAGGCGGAGCATGTGCTGATTTGTCCGATCGGGTTTGTATCCGATCATTTGGAAGTGCTGTATGATCTCGATATTGAAGCGCAGAAGACGGCACGGGAGCTCGGACTGCGGCTGGAACGCACCCGCTCGCTTAATACCGATCCGCTGTATATGGAAACGTTGAGCGACGTCGTCTATGCACAGATCGAGAGGGATTGATACGATGGAGGAGAACCGAAGTCCGAAACATGTGGTTATTATTGGCGGCGGGATCACGGGCTTGAGCGCCGCTTTTTATTTAAAGCAAAGCCTCGGGACGTCCGCTGCGCCGTTGAAAATTACCATCATGGAAAAGAGCGATTCGTTCGGGGGCAAAATTCAAACGCTGAAGCGCGACGGGTTCGTCATTGAGAAGGGGCCGGATTCGTTTCTGGCCCGCAAGCTCCCGATGGTCGAGCTGACCCGCGAATTAGGCTTAGAGGATCAATTGGCCGGCATGAACCCGGATTCCCGGAAAACGTATATTTTGTCCGGCGGCAAGCTGCACCGGATGCCTCCTGGTCTGATGCTCGGCATACCGACTCAAATGGGGCCGTTCATGCGCACGGGACTGCTGTCACTGGGAGGCAAGCTCAGGGCTGCCATGGATTTAGTGCTGCCGAAACGGACGTCGCCCGAGGACGAATCGCTCGGGCATTTCCTGGAGCGCAGACTAGGTGTGGAAGTGCTCGGTCAGATCGCCGAGCCGCTGCTGGCGGGCATTTATGCCGGCAATACGTACAATTTGAGCTTGCGGGCGACCTTCCCGCAATTTCATGCGATTGAGCAGAAGCATCGCAGCTTGATTCTCGGCATGATGAAGAACCGCAAGTCAGGCGGCGAAGAAAGCCGTACGCTTCCCGAGGTGGCGCGCAATACGATGTTTCTTTCCTATAAGGAAGGGCTTGAAACGATCGTTCATGGTTTAATCGATGCGCTCGACAACGTGCGATTCGTTAAGCAGTGCGGAGTGGCCGGGATCGAACGAACTGAAGACGGATACCGTGTGATCCGTGAAGATGGTGCGGCAGAGGAAGCGGACGGGGTGATCGTGGCGCTGCCGGCTCACGGCATCTCCAAGCTTCTCGGTTCGTCGGTTCCTGAGGTCAAAGAGCTGGACCAGATTGAGTACGTGTCGGTCGCCAACGTGATTCTCGCTTTTGACGAGAAAGAGCTTGGGCGCGAACTTGACGGTTCGGGCTTCCTTGTCCCGAGACGGGAAGGGCGTTTCATTACCGCATGCACGTGGACGTCCAAAAAGTGGCTGCACACCGCGCCGAGCGGCAAAGTGCTGATGCGCTGCTATATCGGCCGTTCCGGCGACGAACGTTGGCAGCATATGTCGGAGGATGAGATCATCCGCGCGGTACGGCACGATTTGAAGGAAGTTATGGGGATTACGGCGGAGCCGTTGTTTACGGAAATGACCAAGCTGATGCATTCCATGCCTCAATATCCGGTAGGTCATCTGGACCTTATTCGCGGGGTTCGGCAGCGTCTGGCGGACAAAATGCCGGGCGTGCTTGTCACCGGAGGCGCGTTTCATGGCGTCGGATTGCCGGACTGCATTCGTCAAGGCAAGGAAGCGGCCAAGGAAATGATGGAGCGGCTGCAGTTATCCTCAAAATAGGTTAGGAGTGGAATGGATGAACGATCAGCGAAAACGTTCCGATGCGCGTTCGGCGCGGGCGTTCGAGGAAGCGAAGCAAGTTATTCCGGGCGGAGTCAATAGTCCGGTTCGCGCGTTTAAATCGGTTGGATTGACTCCTTTGTATATGCATAAAGGAAGCGGCTCGCATGTCTTCGATATCGACGGCAACGAATTTATCGATTACATCGGCTCGTGGGGCCCGCTCATTATGGGACACGCACATCCGGAGGTCGTGGAAGCGATAAAACGGACTGCGGAGCTTGGTACGAGCTTCGGCGCGCCGACTGAGCTGGAAACCGAGATGGCGAAACTGGTTATCGAAAGAATGCCTTCCATTGAGCTTGTGCGGATGGTCAGCTCCGGAACGGAAGCGACGATGAGCGCTCTCAGGCTTGCCCGCGGTTATACGGGAAGAAGTAAAATTCTGAAGTTCGAAGGCTGCTACCACGGCCATGCGGACTCGCTGCTGATTAAAGCGGGTTCCGGGGTTGCCACCCTTGGATTGCCGGATAGCCCCGGCGTACCCGAAAGCGTAGCGGTCAACACGATTACGGTGCCGTACAACGATCTGGATTCGGTACGAGTGGTTTTTGAACATTTCGGCGAAGACATCGCCGCCGTTATTGTGGAGCCGGTCGCCGGAAATATGGGCGTCGTGCCGCCGCTTCCCGGCTTCTTGGAAGGATTGCGGGAGATCACGTCTTCCTACGGCAGTCTGCTGATCTTTGACGAGGTCATGACCGGCTTCCGCGTAGGCTTGAACAGTGCGCAAGGACGGTTTGGCATTACGCCGGATCTTACCTGTCTGGGTAAAGTTATCGGCGGGGGGCTGCCGGTCGGGGCATATGGAGGCAAACGGGAGATCATGGAGCGGATTGCCCCGTCAGGCCCGATTTATCAGGCTGGAACTTTGTCCGGGAACCCGCTCGCGATGGCTGCGGGGTATGCGACGCTTAAGCTGCTGGGTGCACCCGGCGTTTATGAAGAACTGGAACGCAAGTCCGCCCGTCTGGAGGAAGGAATGCTCCAAAATGCCCGGGAGCTGGGCGTTCCGATCACGATCAATCGGATCGGTTCGATGGTTTGCCCGTTCTTTACCGACCAACGGGTGACCAATTACGAAGCCGCCAAACAATCGGATTTGAACAAGTTTAACCGTTACTTTGGCTTGCTGCTCGACTACGGCGTCAGCATTCCTCCTTCCCAGTTCGAAGGCATGTTCGTTTCGGCAGCGCACACCGACGACGATATCGAGGCGACGATTGAGGCGCATTACCAAGCACTCAAGCAGCTATAATGTAAAAACGGACGGCACGTCCACTCCCGAAGGAGGGGAACGTGCCGTCCGTTTGTTTATGCGATGTTGCTACCGGTTTATGTAAATGATCATGGTGTTTTGGCCGGCGGTAAAGCTGTACCCGAGGCCGATTGACCCGCCGCTTGGGTTTGATTTTGCTGGGTGGCTGGCGTCGACGGTGCTGTCGTTTCAGCCGATTTCTCGGTCGCCTTGGCCGGTGTGTCGCTCCCGGTTCCTGGAGCCGAGGTTCCGGCAGGGGAGCTCGGGACGGTTCCCGTAGAACCATTCCCGCTTCCTCCTGCCGTACCGCTGCCTTGGGAAGAACCGGAGCCGGTAGCCCCGCTGCCGGTTCCTCCTTGGCCGGAAGTACCGCCGTTTGGCGTTACCGACCCGCTGCCCGTGCCCGTGCCCGTCGGCGGCGTACTGCTCTGTCTGCCGTCCGGCTTGCCGTGATCTGCCGTTCCCGTACCCGACCCGGAGCTTCCGTTGCCGGAAACCGGAGGCTTCTCGGTGCCCGGCTCTTTGGCTCCAGTGCCTCCGGATTTCACGCTCTCGCCTTTTTCCGTACCTGTCTTGCCTGTTTCGTTTGTTTCCGATTTATTTCCCGCCGGCTTGTTGTTTGTTTCCGGTTTTGTATCGGTTTTCGTCTTCGTCTTATCGGTTTCCGTCTTGGTAGCCGGTGTCGGGTTTTGCTGCTGCTTGGCCCGCTTTTCGGCCTGCTCGCGAAGGAAGTCAGGGTGGTCGTAAGAGCCGCCCGCATCGATTTTGTCGATGCCGTCCCAGACGCGGTCCGCTTTAACCGACGTTGGATCGTCGTAGACCAGGAACGCGTTAGGTAATCTGCGCTCGCCGTAACGGCTCGATGGCTTGGTAAGCAGTTCCCCGTCGACAACGAGCTCAGACGAAGCCCCTCCGTCCAGGTTGCCTGCATTGACGCAGCCTTCTTCCAGCAGAAGGTCCTGCACTTCCTTGAGCGTAGCGCCTACGCTGTGCGTCTGCCGTCCGTCGATGACGATGAATATGACGGTGCCGTCCGCTTTTTGTCCGACAGCCGTTCGCGGTCCGCGGCCCCAGCCGCCGTCGCCGCTTGTGATCAGCGGTTTGCCGTTGGCGATCAGACGCGGGTGGAACGAGACGGCGTCCGAGATGCCCATCTCGCGAAGCTCGAAAATATTGTATTTTCCGACGACGAGAATCCCTTCTTTAGTAAAGCCGACGATATGCTGCGGAATGCTGCCGTCCTGATCCGTATAAATGACCTCGCCGCCTGAGATGATGGCGCCGAACGCCGCAAATCCGTTTCCGAGACCTTCCGGATCGTCGAAACCGCCACCATTGACGCCGGCCACGGCTCCTGTACGCTTTACCATCGAGGTGATTCTTTCGCCTTCCCCGGACTTGGGAGGCGTCATGACACGGATCGTCTTTGGATCATAGACGTACATCTTCTTGCCCTGCCAAAACTTTCCTGAAATATCTTCGACCTTAATCAGCTCATCGATGGACCGGGCTTTCGCCTGACGATTGCGAATTTTGATCAAGCTGCTGTCCTGCTTTTCGCGCGCGGCCTCCTCATTGAAGTCTTGCAATCGCTTGACCATCAAATCCCGCTGCTCCGCTCCGACGAAAATCCATGCCCAACTCCGGTGTTGCGTCGTAATGACCGTTTCCGCGAGCCACTGCCTGATCTTGCCTCCCGGCGGGGTCAGAAATAAAAAGCTGGACGTTAAAAAAGTCAGCACCGTGAAATAAAACAGCGCCTTTTTCCACCAACTCCATTGTCGTATCGTTCGCAGAGTACTGCTCAATGTTTTAACCTCTCCCATGCATAAATTAAGGCATTTCGTGTCGAATTTTTTTGTTTTTTTCCTATGCTATTCTATCATATGAAAAGAAGTTTTAACAACTTTCGCTAGATTGTAAGATCCGGCGCAATTGGCATTGTAACCGCTTTGCGTTCGCCCCGAAGGATTGATAGAATGACTTTAAGCTATACATTGGAGGAAGCGCTCATGTTAAATCGGTACAGCCTATTCGGTACCACGCTCGAATTGATCGTTGTGGCGGGCGTGTTTTTCATTTTGTTTTCAGGAATCGTTCTGACGGCATGGCTGCAATGGGGACGACGGAAGAAACGGGCGGCATCCGAAGCGGGCCAATCCAAGAGGAGATTGCCATGACCGCATGGCGACGCAAAGGCCAGTGGCTGGAATGGACGGCGAGCGCCGAGCCTTCGACTTTAGAGGAAGTAAAGGCGTTACTGCCGGATGCGATCGACGAGCGGACGCTGAAGAAGCTCTGGCACGCCTCGGGCGTCGAAATCCAGGGACGCCGCGTTTTGCTGCGGCTGTTCCCCGAGGAATCGCTGCAATATATGCCGGAATGGACGGGGATAGAAGTATTGTTCGAAGACGACTTTTGCCTCGTGGCGGATAAGCCGGCCGGGATGAAGGTGCATCCGACGAGGGAGTCGGAGAGCGGAACGCTGCTCCATGCGGTCGGCTGGCATCTGGAGTCGACGGGACAGTCGTGCCGGCCCCGGCACATTCACCGGCTTGACGAAGATACGACCGGTCCGGTGCTGATGGCCAAGTGTCCATGGGCGCAGGTCCGTTTGGACGAAGCGATGCGGGAGAAAAAGGTGGAGCGAACGTATGTGGCTCTGGTGCACGGGCGCCTTTCTCCGAACCGCGGCCGTGTGGATGCGCCCATCGGCAGGGACCGGCATCACGCGACGCGCCGGCGCGTTTCTCCCGGTGGCGAGCGGGCCGTTACCCATTACGAGGTCGTGGAGTCTTATCGTTCCGCGACGCTAGTGCGGCTTCGGCTCGAAACCGGACGGACGCATCAGATTCGCGTTCATCTAAGCCATCTGGGGCATCCGCTGATCGGCGACACGCTGTACGGCGGACGGAGCGAGGGCATAGAGAGACAGGCGCTGCACGGCGAGCGGTTGTCATTTCCCCATCCGTGGAGCGGCGAAAACATCGAAGTACAGTCCCCGTGGCCCCCGGATTTTGCTGCGCTGAATGAGCGATTGAAAAAATAGTAGTCATGCTCCTTCCCCTGAAGCCATATAAATTGTAGAGACGAAGGCATAGGGCCATCTTTCTTTTTATGGTGATATCAGAATTTCGAACTCGCCGGAGCCGATGCGGGATTCTGTGGAAAAGGCAGGAATTACGGAGGGAGGATTTACATTGACGACGCAGCATAACGGATTACGCTTCGACATTTACGAGCGTGTGCATTTGTCCGAAGGGGCGATCGGCATTCAAGACTTGGAGGGGGTGGAGCTTGTTCCCCATATTCAGGTCATTCCGCAAGGGGACCAAGCCTTGCTTCGCGGCAATCTGTTTTTGACCGGGACCTTTATCGATGAGTTGGGCCGCAGCGACCAGACGTTGGAGCATCTGATACCTGTAGAGATTACGCTGCCGATGAACCGGGTTCAACGAATGGAGGATATCGCCGTCGAAATCGAAAATTTTGACGTCGATCTGCTGTCATCCCGCAGCTTGAACATTACGGGAGTGCTGTCGCTCGCCGGTCTGGAGCTTGTGTCGGATGCGGACCAGGAGGCTTGGCGGGAAACGGAAAATGAAGTGGTGTTCGTTCACGAAGCCCGCGACCCGCATACGGTTACCCTTGCGGAAGCGGCGGATGAGCCGTTCGGGGACGTTTCCAGCTTTTTCGATTCGGCGGACCAAGCTCAGGCTGAAACGGAATCTTGGGAACTGCGAAGCGAAAAGGTGGGACCGACGAGCAAGCTGCCGACGGGGCCGCAGGCGCAGAGCATACCGCAGCCTGCGCCGAATGCGTTCCAAGCGGCTCAGCAGAGCGTCCCGCAGCCTGCGCCGAATGCGTTCCAAGCGGCCCAGCAGAGCGTCCCGCAGCCTGCGCCGAATGTGTTTCAAGCGGCCCAACAGAACGTCCCGCAGCCTGCCCCGAATGTGTTCCAGGTAGCCCAGCAGAGCGTCCCGCAGCCTACGCCG
>NZ_JTHN01000054.1 GCF_001399685.1 Paenibacillus sp. A3 | reverse complement strand
GGACATTCGGTTGGAGAATTGTTCACCCGGTTTCCCGAACTGATTCCGGTCCGCACGCAAAGATGGATGGCTTCGGATTCGATGTGGCTGCAGCGGACGGCTTTATTGTTCCAGCTTCGCTACAAGAAGCGAACAGATGCGGCTTTACTTTTTGATCTGATCCGGCAATGCGCGGCCTCGAAGGAATTTTTCATCCGAAAGGCGATCGGTTGGGCGCTCCGGGAATATTCCAAAACGGACGAAGCGGCGGTCCGCAGGTTCGTCGCCGAAACCGCGCTATCGCCGCTCAGTATCCGTGAAGCGCTCAAATATGTGGATCGGCGAAAGCCGCAATAACCTATTCCAGCTTAAAGCCCCGGGCTTCCAAGAAGCTTCGTATATGAGCACGCACCGGCTGCCGGAATTTATCCGCCATCCCTCTGGACCACGTGGTCACCGTTTTGCCGCCGGTTCTTGTCCGGTAGTACTCCTGCATCGTCTCGTCGTACGTTTCGATCTGCTGCCGTACACCGTCGACTTGATAGCCGTTATAGTGTAGAACGGCCTCCTTCGGCAGCCGCGGGCGAGCCGAAGGCTCTTGATCGGGTACGCCGATACACATGCCGAACACCGGATAGACGAGCTCGGGCAGTTGGAGCAACCGGCTTACGTCTTCGGGCGCGTTGCGGATTCCGCCAATGTACACGATCCCGAATCCGAGCGATTCGGCGGCCACGGCGGCATTTTGCGCAGCAAGCGTTGCATCGACGGTGGCGACGATGAAGCTTTCCGTATTTTGATGGAACGATTCGCCGTTCAGCTCGGTTGCTGCGCGGAGCCGGTACAAATCTGCGCAGAATACAAGGAACAGACCGGAATGCTCGACATAGGCTTGATTTCCGGCGAGCCGGGCCAGCTCCTGCTTTTTCTCCGGATCGGTCACGGCAATGATGCTGTAGGCTTGGACATTGCTTGAAGTCGAGGCCATTTGAGCGGAAGCGACGATCGCGTCGATGTGCTCCGGCTGCAGCGGAACGTCCTTGAATTTGCGGATGGAGCGGTGATTTTGGAGCAAATCAATTACGGCGTTCATGAATGGTTGCACCTCCGAATGAAATCGTATGGAATGTAGTGAATACGAAAGACCCCCTGTCGGGGGTCTCCAGCAGACTGGTTGACATGCCTACCTTAAATTGTAAATGTTTACATTCATATCGTCAAACCGGGCGGGATAACGTGGGGCTTTTCTCGCACTGACGCTTGTTTTCAGAGACAAGCGAAAAAATTCCCGTACTACTAATGCCGGATCTGATTAACGATCACATCATACATGCTGCCTTGAATGTTGACCGGCACATCGTCGGTCTGAATCAATCCGTTGCTCCAATGCACGCGGAATCGGAACGTGTAGGTTTGCCCGCTTCGCAGCGATTGGGCATGATCCGGATTGACCAGTTGCCCGCTGAATCGAATGCGGTCGGAAGAGTCAAGAGCGACCTGCTCGCCGGTTTCCAGGAGCGTCGCATCGACCGCCTGCGGCTTGGTTGCGCTGGTGCCGGTATCGGTCACCGTCGCCGACAGCTCGAACGCTTCCCCGGCCCAAAAGACGTCGGCCGCCCGAGGCGCGCCCGGGTGCTTCTCGTTCCACAGCAGCCGGTAGCTTTCCCACTCCGGCGTATGCGTGACATAGCCTTTAATCGACAAAGGCAGTACGACGAACGAATAGATCTGGTTATATGTTCCGCCCTTGCCGTCGCTGAGGGATAGCCGCAAGGTGTAGTTTCCTTGAGGCAGTGGCCCGTAGGTGAACGCCTTGCTTTGGCCGGACGGAACGCCACTCCATTGCTGAATGATTCCGAACGCGCCGCCGTTCAAGCTGCTTTCCACCATCACGTCGATCGCATCGCCATCCGGATCGGAGACTGAAACGGTGAATACGGGCGTGTCATGCTCGTAAATCGGCGTGACAAACGTAATATTTCCCGTCGGAGGGCGGTTGGTCAGCAACCAAGTTGGCGAAGACCATGCCGACCATACGAATCCGTCAAAAGAGCGCGCCCGAACCTGAACTTTCGCTCCCGCCGGCAGCGGATGGTCCTTAGGAACGGAGACGCTTTGTACGGACACTTGCCCTTGAAGATGCTGCCCTTGTTCCCCCGTATCATATCGCACGGAATTTCCCGCTTCATTGATGAATTGGACCTGATATTTCGTGAACGTCGTATTCGGGTCAGGGTCGCTCTGCGTGAACGAAACGGTCGGTGTCGGGCTCATTGGCGTCGGATTCGCTTGCGTTCCGGAAGGAACGTTCATCGTCACGGTCGGCGTCATGTTGATGTAGAACCACACGGTGTTGCTCCATTCAGACCATAGGTTCGGATCGTCGTCGGTGACCTTCATCCGTGCCTGTAAAGGAACGCCTGTCGGCAGGTCTGTCGGCACTTGAAAGCTGTTCGTTGTTGCCGTGGTGTTCTGATACGCATTCCATCCCGTATTGTAGATCATGCCGCCGGCCTCGTTCAAAATTTCGATGTACATTTTCGCATAGTAGTTCTTCTGACCGTCCGATTGAACCCAAGCAATCGCCGGTCGTTTGTTATCCAGTATAAGTGTCGGGTTATAGGCGTCAGGTCCGTTCGGATTCGTGATAACAACGCTGGGCGCCGAATTGATGACCATCCATCCGATATTGGACCATTCCGTCCAATAGTACGGATTTTGCGCGCGCACCCGTACTTGATACAACTCGCCGCGGATCAAATCCGTCGTCACTTGCCACGTGGCCGTACTATGCGGCGGCGCATTCTGACTTGTTTCCCCGCTGCTGATGACAAGACTTCCGTGCGAATCCATGATTTGAACCTCGTACCCCGTAAACGAGTGGCCCGCCGGGTCATCCTGCCTCCAATGGATCGTCGGTCTCGTTCCGTGTTCCAGTGTCGGATTGTCTCGCGTTCCGGTCGGATACGTTAGTTGGACCGTCGGTTTTGGAATTTCAGGGACGTTGCCTTTGAGCTGGATCGAAGCGGTCGCAGGGTAAGACTTCGCCCCGTACTCATCGATGACCTGTAAATACGCGGTATAAAGTCCCGGCTTCTTTGGTCTCGTCAGCTTCTCAGCGACAAAATTACCGTCGGGGTCGACATAGCCGTATTCCCGCGAAACGATCCCGCGCATGCTGCAATAATCGTAGCCCGTCACATCGGGCGCGCTGCAGCGTGTTTGGTCCCAAGCCGACCGATTCGGATCGAACCGGTCCGGATCGTAGGACGTATCGTTCCAGGCGACCGTACCGTCCCGGTTCTCCGAGAGTGTGAACTGCGCGATCGGCCGGCGGTGAACCGTCAATTTTTTCTGGAACGTATTGGACCATTTGCGGTATTGATCGAACACCATGCTCGCCCACAAATAGTTCCGGTTCGGATCGTCCTGCGCCCGCAGCGTGAGCAGATAGATGCCGACCGCGTCAAAGGTTTGCTGCGGAGCATCGAACGTCTTCCCGTTCAGCGCTGAGAGTCCCTGATTATTTAGGAACTTTGGCGTATGCGTAACCCCCCAGCGGAAGTTGCCGGCCATCGGATCGTTTTCCGGATCTTCGAACAAAATGCTTTTATACCGAACGTTGGCCGAAGCCGAACCATTCTCCCATATGGCGTAGTCGGACATCCAATCCTGGCGATCCTGATTCTGCTTGACGGAAATGGCCGTGAACGTGACAAACGACTTGTCGGTGAATGGCCCCATTTTTCCATCCGTGAACGTGCCGTCCTGCATATCAAACAACGGTACACCGTTCATGAATACTTTAAACGTCTCGCCCGACAAGCTGATCTTGAACAAATTGTCCGTATTATCGAACGGCCATGCCTGGCGGCGCAGCACGGTTCGGTTGCCGCCGACGTAACGGCTTAGATAGAGCGTGGAGCCATCCGTTTCCAGACTGTACCGGTTGGTCGGGTCGAGCATCCGGAACGAAAAGCCGCTTAAGCTCGTATCCTCGGTCGGACTTGTCATCTTCATTCGGAACGTAATGTCCGTGTCACGATAGCTGTCCGGCGAAACAAACTGACCGAGAACAAACCCTTTCCGTAGTACCGGATCTTGATCCAAAGGACCGCTTTCGAGATACATGTACTTATCCGTTTCCGTGAAGTAATAGCCATTGCCCATTTGTCTTTTTACCGTATTGTACATCCCCAAAAACAGGCCGTCTCCTACATAAAATCCGCCTAAGTAATTGTCTCCCCGCTCTTGTTCATTCGACGCTTCATTCAATAATTCGCCCTCATGAACATTGAAACGGCTGCACTTTCCATCCGTCGCCCAGGAGCAACCTCCTCCTCCGTCATTGAATCCGCCAACAGGATTTACGCCAACTGTGTACGGATAGTTGTATGGAACAGGTCCGTCCGATACCGCGCCGGTGTCCATATTCACGTATTGTCCGAAGCTGTGGTGGTCGCCACGACCGTTCATAAGATCCATATTCGTGTAACTGCGGGTCAGCAAGGTCCGGTTATATGGATTTACAACGAGCGCCGTAAAATTGTTGTAGAGCATTTCTCCTCCCATTGATGTGTTGGAAGGATAAGACCAGTCCATGCCCGCCAATCTGGCGGTCCATCCCATGCTCAAGTCGTTATTGATTCGCAGCAGATAAACGCCGATCGGGGCGTCCTCGTTATATCTTCTGTCGATTTTAATGTAGCCGTCGTCCCGGTCGCAGGAGCGTTTGATGTAGGCATAAAACTCCCCATCCGGCCCTTTCCATAACCCGTTTAGATCACTGTATCTACATTGATAGTCTTCGACATACTGCTCAGGAACCGGGCGCCCCAGCATCGTATTATAATATTTTCTTTGATATTTAATCGTGCTGTCCGGGAACGATTGTCCGCCTCTTCTGACTTCCTGGAGCTGCGGATTAATCTCGATAAATCCAATCTCGCGCGGCTGATCAAAGCCTCTTTGATATACGATGACCAGGCTTTCGCCTTTGGTTAGCAGCGAGAATGTCTTCCGCCCGACATAATCCTTTTCATCAACCGACATCCCGAGCACTTCCCAGCCGCTCTTGAGCGGATTGTCCTTATTGCTCGAAAGCAGCTTACCGGTATACGCATCGTATGCCTCGATCATAAAGGAGTTGTTGGCCTTGCCGACGCCGCACGTCCAGCTTCTCGAACCATCGTCGTTGCGGCATGTGGTGAAATAATCGTACATTCTGATGTTCGAAACCTTGTAGATGATTCCGCCTGCGACCTCGTACTTCACAGAACCTTGATACTCGCTCTCCAAGTATACTTCTTTCGTATAGGTCGGCCCATTCGGAGAATCACGGAACGGTACGGCGACAGTATACTTGTCCGGCGCGAGGATAAAATCATACGGGTCTCGATCCCATAGATGAAACAGGTTGTTAGCTGCATTGTTCCATTTTCTGCTGTACTGTGGCAGCTTCTTTTTATTAAAGGCATACAGCTTCGAGCCCTCGTCAAAATAAAGATACGTTTTGTTCGTACGTACGAGCGAATTGAACTTCGCCGGAGCATATCCGGGTACATACGTCCTCGCATCCGGATCCCAGATCGTTGATGGGACTAAGATGGGGGTACTGGTCAGTGTGGAGCTTCCGTTCACCCACTTATATACTGTACCTTTATACGAGCTGACAAAGTTTGCGCCGAACCCGAGGTCCGGCCATAGGAACGTTCCGAAAACGTTGGTAGGTCCCTGTGGTGGATTGTCTCGCTTGATGATGCTTTCCTGACGTTCCATTTCTCTTCCCAAGCCCGCCCGCAGGACGGCGTTGCCCTCGGCAGCCCACCGGTAAACATAGTTATTGATCCGGTTATTCGTGTTCGTATCGAACAGCGCCCACGAATTTACGATTGTACTCGCGTTAAACATAATAGGCGGATTCATACCCGGCTGATCGTTCTGTCCCTCAATTGCAAAGGAAACGTGCGGCGCATTATTGACAATATCCAGCGTTCGCGGCGCTTCCGGCTGCGTATCGGATGCCAGCGCGCTTTTCCCGTAGTCTTCCGTCACTTGAACATCGAACAGATATTTACCGACCATGTCGGTCTTAAATACAAGCGTGTTGTTATCGAAGGATATGACTCTGCTGTCTGTCCCAAGGATATCCAGCCAAGGATCGTCCTGAAAACCGTTGTTTGCTGCGTCGTATTTGAACCGCCATTTGACGGATACGATCTGATCGCCGTCCGGCGAGTACGATTGGTTGCGGATGGTGATCGGCTGATTTCGGATACCGAGCGGCGGTACGACGATTTTGCCGACGGGAGGCAAGTCCGGGTGGACGGTAATGCTGCAAGTGCTGTAGCCGGTTGATGCCATGCCAGAGCTGTCCACGACTTTTGCCAGCGTGACAGTCGCTGTAACGTCCTGCAAGGTGCCGTTATCGTACTTATCGAGCTTGTTGACCCACAAGTCTTTCGAGTGGTCGATCGTCCGTCTTGCCGGGCTCCAGCTTTTATCCGCATGGATCGCTCCGGGAGGGACGGGGCGATTTTCCTTAATCTCCGCGGGAGCAGTGCAGACCGGGATCGGATTCGGTTCCATCACGGTCAAGGACACGTTTTCCGTTCTTGTCCCGCCGCGCCCGTCATCCGCCGTAGCTTTCACGGAGAAGGTTCCAGGCGTATCCGCTTTGATATGATAATAGCCTTCGGCGTCGAGCGTCTTGCCCCAATCTTCGTGCAGCTGCTTCGCTATTTTTTGAATCCAAGGGTGCGTACCGGAATCGAAATCCCATTTCCACTGGATCGGGTCATTGTCCGGGTCTGATGGCGACTTCGGGTCTGTGTACTGGTTATGAATAACGCGGACATTCACCATGTCGCCTACCAAAAAATATTCGGGCGGATAGATCCCGTTCCGGTCTTGATCGTAAAACCAGCCAGCCTGAAAATAGGGCGGTTTATTGTTCGGATCGGGGAGAACCGTTAGCGGTTTTTCCTTAATCCAGTCCGTTTCACCACAAGAAGTTTGAATTTTCAGACTTATGTAGTTGCTGCCTTCTCCAAAATAAAACGGTCTCCCGTTCGGATAGGGGAATGCGCTGTTCTGCGATTGCCCCTTCACCCGATTTGTCGACCATGTCTGGCCGTTATAGTTGAACCGATATTGATGACCGAAATAGGTACAGCCTTTCGGGATTTTAAAATCAACAGGCTCCAGCTCGAAATTATCCCGGATTTTAATCGTCGGTCCAGGCCTTATTCGAAAGTCGCCGTCGATGCCGATATCGACTGGAAAATCAAAAGGCTTATAGTTGTTGTCTTCCCCGCCTGTCGTACCTTCATCGATCGTATTGTCCGAATCGACATAAAATCCGGTCAATAGCTTCCCCGGGTCCGTCACCGTATACTGAAACGTGCCGGTAATATCCACGTTCTGCTCGGCGTTTGTAAAAGAAGCCTTGTGAATCGTTTTGCCGTTGGAACGGTTCTGGATCAGGATCGAGAAGGTTTTGTTTTTAATCGGCTCTCCGACATTACGGAACGTGTAGGTGAACGTTGTCGGCTCTCCAATTTTGACCGGTCCGTTCGATTTGAGATCGATAGGGATCAGGTCGGGAAAGGTCGGCGCTTTGTAGAACACTTCAATACGGCCTTCGAATTTGTAGGTCTTGGCGGTCCAGCGTGTATCGGCGTCCATTTTATAATTTCGGCCTTCTTGAAAAGGCTTAGCATAGTTTGGATTATCAACCTCTGGCCAAAGAATGTAGTCGGTATCCAATTCATTATACGATGATGTAAAAGGCTTTGAGACTTGAAGGAATCCGAAGCCATCTACTTTTCTCCCAAATCCTTCAACTTTTTCGCCTCTGGCGACATTATCTGCGCTTGTTATTGTTATGCTTTTTGGATCTATTCGATCCATACTTAAAGGACTGCCTTGAAGATTTTCTTCAAAATAAAATTTATTCGGCGGTGTAACTTCATACGCTGTTGTTACTGCTGAACCGTCCCACTTTCTTAAATCGGGTTCGTCAAATAGAATATATTCACCTGAAGGATAAAGCATCGCATCGCTTGGGAATAGCCCCGGACAAGGGGATGGAGTTGAGTCCGGAGAGCCATTGCAACTCCCAGGAAATTGATAATGTTTTGTCCTTTCCCCTTCCGTGTCCCAATACTTACCACTGGGAGCTCGCCAGATAATATGTCCGGGATTTGTATATTGCTTTCCATACAATTTAACAGGGACGCCGTTCGATACATTTTTGAGCAGGAGCTGATAATTGGCTACTTCATAGGCTGTTGCATCTACCTTTTTTTCGGTGCCATTGGCATCCTTTAAGTACACATTAACGTGATCTATAACTTGTGTCCCCGGATTAAGAGGTACCGAATAGTTGATTAAGGTTGGAGTCGACTCAAATGTTTTGAAGTTGACTGCAGCCATAGTATATTCAGGTCTTAAAACTATCAATAGTGAGAAGCTTAAAACGAATATCATGGCTGCTATAATAATTTTAGTCCATTTTTTTCGGAACATTAGCAGCCTCCCTTTTTCCGTTACTTAGCTTTGCCAAGGTTAATTTCCGCACCATTATTTTCGCTGATTAAAAGATTAATGAATCCATATTCTTTTTGAGCACCATCGACGATTTCCTTTGGAAATGTGAAAAGGAACCACCCCTCTGAGTAATCATTTTTTGAACCAATTCGCGGAAGAATGAATTTTTTATTCCCCATAGTATAAATGTTAACCATTGTTCCCGAAGATGGTGATAATTGACCAAACATTGCGTATAGAAGGGGATTTCCTGTCTCATTCTTGATGTCTACTTTAAGTGCGACCAAATATTCATCACCAATTGGTTTATCGTTCACTTTCTTGATTTCACCATCAAACATCGACCTAAAAGCCCCATCTTCCTCCTTCAAATCCATAATCAAAATCTGATGTACCTTCACAGTAGCCTTCGTATTCTCAAGCGGCATCTTATAAGGCAACTCAACCACGTGGCTCCCCCACATCGTCTGCACGTTACTCCCCGTCAACTCCACTTCCGCATAACTCGCCGCGCGCTTGTCCACTTCAAGCTTCTTGCCCTGGCTCACGTCTAAAATCCGCTGAATGATCTTCACGGACTGCGCCCTTGTGGCCGATTCTTCTTTACCGAGTTGGCCGTCGGCCATGCCTGTAATCAATCCTTTCTGCGTTGCCAAAAACATAAACTTCTTCGCATCGGTGCTATCCTCAGGCGATTGCAGCGATTTGTTCGATGCCCGGACGGCGAGGCGGGCCATTTCCATCCGGGTAATCGGGGTATTCCAGTCACCGGAGGAAAAGTCCTTGTATTGGTGGATTCCGGCTTGCACAAGCGCTGTGACGTAAGGGGCATACCATTCCTTGTTATCGCCACCCGGTATCGGCTTCAAACCGGCGGCTTTTGCCGTCATGGTGATAAATTCCGCCCGCGTAACGGTGTGGTCCGGCTTGAACGATCCGTCTGGATAACCGTCGACGTACCCGGCTGCCACAATCGCCTTAATATCGGATTCTGCCCAATGCCCGGAAATATCGTTTAAAGACACACCTGCTTTTGAATCCGCAGCCGCTTTCGGCTGCTCTGCGGCAACCAGTGTATTGGCATTGGGGCTGCAGGCGCTCATTAACATCATGGATACGACTAAAGGGACAACTCGCTTCATCAAAAATCTTCCTTTCGAGTGAATTCAAAGTTATAGATTTCCAGATCCAAAAGGACTAGGTCTATTGTACCATGACTGCGCTTGATTTACAGATTTTTCTTGTATCAAAACACAAAAACCGCCCTACCCATTAAAGCATGGATAAGGCGGTTCTTCCGCTCATCATTCGTTGTTATATTACCATCTTATTCCGAAACCTTCAAGAGGTTTTGCAATTTTTGTTGTGGCGCTGCTGTGTATTCAGCCTGCCGTACTGGGTCGAGGGTACCATCCAAGTGAGGGTGAATCAATCGCTGCCGGGAATGGAAGCACAGGCTCAAATGAACGACGGCCCGGTTACGGCTGCTGTCCGGCCTTTGGAGGAAGCACTCGGAGCACCTTCCTTTTTCCTCCAAAATCTTACCTTTAGCTCATAGATCGGCTATAATAAAGGTTTAAGAAGAGAAAGGAGCCAAGCACACCATGGCAGGAAGAAAAGAAGGCGAGCTCGACTTGACGCTGCTAGGCAACCAGCAAACGAAATATCCGATGAACTATGCGCCGGAGATGCTCGAATCGTTCGATAACAAGCATCCGTACCGCGATTATTTTGTCAAATTCAATTGTCCGGAATTTACCAGTCTGTGCCCGATTACCGGCCAGCCGGACTTCGCGACAATTTATATCAGCTACATCCCGGACCTCAAAATGGTCGAGAGCAAATCACTCAAGCTGTATTTGTTCAGCTTCCGCAATCATGGCGATTTCCACGAGGATTGCATGAACATCATCATGAACGATTTGATAAAGTTAATGGACCCCAAATACATTGAAGTGTGGGGAAAATTTACCCCGCGCGGAGGCATTTCCATCGATCCTTACTGCAACTACGGACGTCCGGGGACGAAATACGAACAGATGGCCGAGCACCGGCTGCTGAATCATGATCTGTACCCGGAGAAGGTCGACAATCGCTAAGCCGAGGCGGCGGAGAGCATCCTACACCCCGGATTACAGGACTGCCTTAAAACCATGCATTGTCTACAGTAAAAACGAAGCCGCATCCTCTGGCAGCAGGGGCGATGCGGCTTTTTGGCACCCGACGGCACCGAAACGCTTATAAATCTCTTTCTTGTTCGTCGCTCTTCACCGCCAAATCCATTCCGTAGAACGTACCATTGGCAGGAGTGCGGGTGTCAGCAATTATTTTTGTGAACGTTACGTTGATCGTCTTTTTCTGCCTGGGAGGCATGGTCAAGGTTTGATCCCCAAGGATGTCAAGCGATTCCAGGAACGAGCCGACGAGATACCGCTGATTGCGGATAGAAGCGGTGAACAAGATATCTTGACCGCTATGGTTAACGAAGGTGAGTGAGCAAGTACCGGTCACCTGGTCGTCTTCTTTTTTGAAGTTGCACTTGCTTTCATCCTTGACGTATTCCAAGGCGTAGATTCCTTTAGCCCATACGCTTTGATAAGCTGCGACTAGTTGAGAGGGCAGCCAGAAGGGCAAAATTAAAGCGAGCAGGGCGATCTTTCGTGCGTGACGCTGCAGCGAGGTTCGGAGCGTGAATACACCGGCGAACAGCAGCATCATCGAGGTGATACCGACGTAGTTCAAGCCGCTGGCGCCCCGCGACCATACGGGCAGTCCGATCCAAAGAAAAAGCCGTTCACCGAGTGCTGTGGTATCCGGATAAGTCCAATTCAAAATAATGGTGCTCGTAATGAGCATCAAAGCGATGGCAAGCCGTCGGCGCCTGTTCATTTGCGTTCCCTCCTTCGCTCGGGAATACAATCGTTCCGAACGCTTGTGATATTTAATTAAACGAAAAATCTACGGAAAATGTTTCTTCCCATAAACCATTTACGGTAACAAAAAAGGACCCCTCAAAAACGGAGGAGTCCCGAAAATCTTATATGCAGCAAACGGGGTTCCCGTTCTACTGGGCAGCCGCAACAAGCTCCCGCTTGGCGACAGGGGAGGCAGCAGCCACCTGAACCGGCCGGCTGTGGCCCGCGAGCTCGTACGGAATGCACAACGGAACACCGGTGCGGGGGTCGGGCACAATGTCCGCTTCGATGCCGAAGACGTTCTGCAGCATCTCCGGAGTCATCACTTCCGCCGGGCTGCCTACCGCCGCTACCGTTCCGCGTTTAATAGCAACCATATGATGCGCATAGCGGGTCGCATGGTTCAAATCGTGAACGACCATCACGATGGTGCGCCGCTCTTCGAGGTTCAGTTTTTCCAACAGCTTGAGCACTTCAAGCTGGTGAGCCATATCGAGGAAAGTAGTAGGCTCGTCAAGGAACAGAATGTCGGTTCCTTGCGCGAGCGCCATGGCAATCCATGCGCGCTGACGCTGCCCGCCGGACAATTGGTCGACGGGACGGTCATGAAATTCCTCCATTCCGGTCATGTCAATCGACCAGCGTACGATCTCGCGATCTTCCTTGGTCAGGGAGCCAAATCCTTTCTGATGGGGGAAGCGGCCGTAGGTGACGAGTTCGGAGACGGTCAAGCCGTCCGGGGCCGTCGGGTTTTGCGGCAAAATGGCGAGCTGCTTGGCCACTTCCTTGGTCGATTGCTGATGGATCGACTTACCGTCCAGGAAGACGCTTCCCTGTTTCGGCTTCATCATGCGGGCCATCGCTTTCAGGATCGTCGATTTACCGGAGCCATTCGCACCGACCAGCGCCGTAATTTGTCCCGAAGGGATGCTGATATTCAAATTTTGCACAATAGACCGTTCCCCGTAGGCAATATCCAACCGTTCCGTATATAACCGTTCCAACCCAACCACTCCCTTAAAATTTAGCTGAACTCCGAGGCAGGAGATCTTATTCAACAAGTGCCGGCGAGAGCACAATGACAAAAACGATGATAATGAGAATCTTTATCAATTGAATTGTATAACAGAATACGCTGGAATTTCAACCCTTTTTGGGAATTTTCCTTGTCCGTTTTCCAACAAGTTGTGAATCCTGGATCGAAAGAGGGCGGCGCGGAACGGTAAAAGTGCGCAACCGGGCTTCTAGGCGTATAATGAATGGAGAAAATAAGTGGCATCCTCCGGCTTCATGAACGCGTCCGAACGTCATAAGAGGAGGGGAATGGAGGATTCGAATGTTAAAGCTGGGCGTATTGGATCAATCGCCGATCATTCCGGGAGAAACGGCGGCAGACGCAATGGCGCGCACGTTAGAGCTGGCCAAGACGGTTGAACGGCTCGGTTATACGCGATACTGGGTGTCCGAGCATCACGACACGCCAGGTCTCGCCGGTTCTTCTCCGGAGATTTTGATCGCAGCCATTGCCGCGCATACGTCACGGATTCGGGTCGGCTCGGCCGGCGTGCTGCTGCCTCATTACAGCCCGTATAAAGTCGCGGAAAATTTCCGGGTGCTCGAAGCCCTGTATCCGGGACGGATCGATCTTGGCATCGGAAGGGCGCCCGGCGGCATGCCGATTGCTTCGGAGGCGCTGCGGTACGGCCGGCCGAAGGAGCGAGAAGAGCAGTTCGCCATGATACTCCGCGATCTCGGAGGCTTTCTATCCGACTGGATGGAGCCGGGACACCGCTTCGAAGGCGTGCGGGCGACGCCGCTCGTCGATACGGCGCCGGAGCTTTGGCTGCTCGGCTCCAGCGGCTTCAGCGCAGACCGGGCCTCGGAGCTGGGCGGGGCGTTCTCGTTCGCGCATTTCATTAACGGGGACGGCGGACATGAAGCGGTTCGGCGGTATTTTGCCAATTACCGGCCCGGCCCGCTCGGCGCGTCTCCTCAGGCGAACGTGTGTGTGATCGTCATCTGCGCCGACACGGACGAGGAAGCGGAACGGCTGGCGGCCTCGACCGACTTGCGCCTCTTGTTTCTGGAGCAGGGGCAGTTCCGCCGGCCCTTCCCGACACCGGAGGAAGCGGCTAGTTACCCGTACACCGACTGGGACCGCATGCGCATTCAGGCGAACCGGAGACGGATGATCGTCGGCGGGCCGGAGAAAGTGAGGACGCAGATGCTTGAGTTCAGCAAGGGCTACGGGGTAGAAGAATTGATCGTGCTGACCTATACGTACGACTTCCAAGCCCGGCTGCGCTCGTACGAACTGCTCGCAGATTTATTCGGACTCGGCCGGTAACATGAAAACGGGACTCCGTTCGGACCTGACAGGTCTTCAAGGAGTCCCGTATCGCGTTACAGCGAGCTTTCCGTTCAGGGAAAAGGCTTGACGCTTTGAACGCGCAGCATGATCTGCTTGTCCAGCAGCTCGGGCCGGATGGCCGGATTGCCCGCGTTGATGCGCGGAATTTCCAGCTTCGGATTGGCGCGGGTCGCCATCTCGTTCACAATGGTGAAGGCGTAACGAAAGCCCGCTTGCGTAAGAAGATCTTGCGCCGTCTTGGAATGGATGCCGAACGGGTAAGCGTAGCTGTCTGCCGCATGATCGCTGCCGTACAGTTCGTTTAGCCGCTGCGCGCAGGCTTTCGTGTCCGCCGCCACCCGGGCGACGGCCTGCTCAGGCGTTTCCAGCGTGCCGTCGTCCCGAGTAAGCTGTCCGGTAAGCGCCGCCGTCTTCCCTTGCTTGAAATGCAGATTGTTCGAGTGGCATTGAAAATCGTAGCGCCCGGGGCGCTCGCTCAGCATTTGCCGGATCTGATCGCGGGACAGCGCAGGAATCGACGGGGCCAGCGGGTCGTCCAAATCCTTCGTCACGACGAAATTGACGGCCGGCACATCAAGCTCCTTCAAGATCGGATACGCGTAATCGTAGAAGCTCTTGTAGCCGTCGTCAAAGGTCACGAGCACCGCTTTGTCCGGCACGGAACCGCCATCGTAAAATTGCTTGAATTCGTCGAGCGAAATGAAATGATAGCCTTTCGATTTCAAATAATTGAGCTGATCGCGAAACAAAGCGGTGGAGACGGTGCTCGAGCTTTGGTCCGTATCGTGGACATGATGGTACATCAGGACGGCCACTTGGTCGCGGTAGCGCAGCGTGTCTTTATACGACCAGGCGTCAAGCGCACCGATCAAGACGACGGCAAGCAGCAGAGCAGCCAAAACTTTTTTGATCATAGCAGGGTCTCCCTCGGGTAAAGCTGAAGCAGCTTCCGGATAAAAAACGTCTATAGTCAGTTATATCGGTTCCGGGAACGAATTTCAAGTTTAGTTACATCGCCCCGGCACAACCGGGCCATGAGAAGGGGAAGTCGTCATCATGAAGCTGGGGAAGCGCATCGGACAAGGATATACGGCAGAAGTATTTGAATGGGGGAGCGATAAAATCATCAAAGTGTTCCGGCCCCATACCGGAGACTTGATGGAATATGAATGGCGGATCAGCCGCCAAGTGGCCGGGCTCGGACTGCCGATGCCCGCGGTTTACGGAATCGAGGAAGCCGAGGGCAAACGGGGAATCGTCTACGAACGGGTGGCGGGCCCGACCTTGACGCAGGTGATCGCGGCGAAGCCTTGGCGCATCGTTCAAGCTGCGTGGCAGCTGGCCGCGCTGCACACGGAAATGCATCGCCGCGAGGCTCCGGGGCTTCCGAAGCAGAAGGACGTGCTCGAACGCCGCATCCGCGAAACGTCCTTGCTGTCCGAAGAGACCAAGGAGCGGATTGTCGACCGGTTGAACCGGCTGCCCGAAGAGGTCAGGCTGTGTCACGGGGACCTGCATCCCGAAAATATGATGATGACCGCTCAAGGTCCGGTCATTATCGACTGGATGACGGGTATGAGCGGCCACCCGGATGGTGATGCGGCCCGAACGCGGCTCGTTTTGGACTATGCGTCGCTCCCGCCGGGAATGCCGAAGCCGGTCAAGCTGCTGTTTACCGCGCTGCGCCGGCAGTTGTGCAGGATGTACTTGAAAGAATACATACGGCTTACCGGCAGTACGATGGAGTCGATCGAAGCGTGGCTGCTGCCGCTTGCGGCCGCCCGGCTTGTGGAGACCATAACAAAGGAGGAGCGGGGGAAGCTCATCGCGTTGGTGAACCGGCAGCTTAACGGGTAAGGAACAGCCATACAAAAAGCACCTCTAGCACTCGGGGATTTCCGGTGCCGGAGGTGCTTCTGTCTACGTCTTCGCTTCGCTTAGTCGCGGATTTCCACAATCAGCTCGATTTCTACCGGCGTGTGGAACGGAAGGTCGCTCGTGCCAATCGCGGAGCGAGCGTGCTTGCCGTTCTCGCCGAAGACGTCGACGAGCAGGTTGGATGCGCCGTTCATAACATACGGCTGGTCGCCGAAGCCCGGCGTGCTGTTGACGAAGCCGAGCAGCTTGACGATTTTGACCACGCGGTCGAGGTCGCCCAGATAGCCTTTCAGCACGGCCAGGCAGTTGATGATCGTTTGACGGGCCGCTTCTTGGCCTTGCTCGATCGTAACTTCTTTGCCCAGCTTGCCTTCGTACATCAATTCGCCGTTAATGCGGCAATCTTGACCGGACAAATAGAGCAGGTTGCCTGTCCGGTTGCACGGAATGTACGTAAAGCGCGGCTCCGGGGACGGGGGCAAAGTAATGCCGAGTTCTTGTAAACGTTGTTCGATTTGGGACATAGATAGGATACCTCCGATAGTTTCGTTAAATTAATGGGCGCAGCACGACGCTGCACGAATAAGTCCGCCTTCGCGGGCATGCGTATGTTGGTCGCCGGTGAGCGTTGTTTTTCCCGCAACAATGACGTGCGAGATGCCGTTCGGATACTGTCTCGGCTCTTCGAACGTGGCTAGATCCTGGATCGTATCCGGATTGAAGACGGTCAGATCGGCGGCATAGCCGGGAACGATCAGTCCGCGCTTGCCCAGCTTGAAGCGCTGCGCCGGGAACGACGTCAGCTTGCGGACCGCCTCCTCCAGCGACAGCATGCGCTGGTCGCGCACGTACTTGGCGAAGACGCGAGGGAACGTGCCGTACAGCCGGGGATGCGGCTTGCCGGTTTCGCAGGTCAGGCTGTCGGAAGCGATCAGCGACTTTTCGTAGCGGACCACCTGCGAGACGTCGTCATCCGACATGTGGAAGTACACGATCGAGATGCGTCCTTCCTCTTCCAGCAGCAGGTCCATCATGCAATCCGCCGGATGCTGGCCGCGCTCCTCGCTGATTTCCGCGATATGCTTGCCTTCCAGATGCCGGTTCTTCTCCGTATGCACCGCCGAGATGACGACGCTCTGCCAGCCGGTGGAGCAGACGAGGTTGTCCCAATCGTCTTGCTCGCGGCCAAGCTCCTCGCGGATGCGTGCGCGGAGCGAAGGATCGCGGAACGCTTCCAGCGTGCCTTCGATGCCGCCTTCGAGCACCCATGGCGGAAGGACGGTCGTCAGCGTCGTAGAGCCCGCGTGGTAGGGGTACACGTCGCAGGTCACGTCCATGCCGCGAGCCCGGGCGTCCTCGATCAGCTCCAGCGCCTCCAGCACCTTGCCCCAGTTCCGCTTGCCGGCAGCCTTCAAGTGGCTGATATGCAGCGGCACGCCGGCTTTCTCGGCAATCCAGATCACTTCCTTGACGGAAGGAATCAGATTGTTGCCTTCGCCGCGGATGTGCGTGGAGAACAGCCCGTCGTACTTCGGCAGGATCGAGCACAGCTCCGCGATTTCTTCCCTGGCCGTATAGCTGCCGGGGGCGTACAGCAGGCCGATGGACAGCCCGATGGCGCCGGCCCGCAGCCCTTCCTCCAGCATCAGCTTCATGCGCTCCAGCTCGTGCGGCGCAGCCGGGCGGTTCGCAAAGCCCATGACGGCGATGCGCAGCGCGCCGTGTGCGACGTAGGTGGCGACGTTCTCCGACGGGCCGGAGCGGGCCAGATGCTCCATGTACTGCTCGACGGTTTCCCACGGCCAAGCCCAGTCCGTCTTGCCGAGCACCGGCTGGACGTAGCTCTGCAGCAGCTCGGCGCGCTCCTTCACGAAGGGAGCCGGCGCGAGCCCGCAGTTGCCGACGACTTCCGTCGTCACGCCCTGCCGGATTTTGATCTCGCTGTGCGGATGATCGAAAATCATCAGGTCGGAGTGGCAATGGCCGTCGATAAAACCGGGAGCGATGACTTGGCGGTGCGCGTCAATGACGCTTCTCGCTTCCTGCTCCACCCGGCCGACGGCGGCGATCCGCCCGTCTTTGACACCAACGTCGCCGAAAAACCAAGGATTTCCGGTGCCGTCGGCAATACGTCCGTTACGAATGATAAGATCCAGCATGATTACGAGCCTCCCCGCTTACTGCAGCTTGCCGCGCGCCAGAACGGCCCGCTCCTCATAGTTGTCGCCGCTCTTGAAATACACTTTGTCATGCAGATTGACCGTGCTGCAAATATGATTCGGGATGATGTGCAGCACATCGCCGGCTTTCAGGCCGGAAGCTTGGGCTGTCGGACCGAGCCGCAGCATGCCGTGCTCCTCCGACATCCGCTCCAGTACTGCGTCCTCCAGCTCGACGATGTGCCCGAAGCCTTGCAGCTGCATCGGGTCCGTATTCGGCTGCACGTCGGTGGCGAACGTCTTGCTTCCTCCGTCTACCACGGCCAGATCGGCGGCCGGCCGGCTGACGACCGTGACGCGGACGCTGCCAGCGCAGTCGCCGAGCGAGCAGACGCCGAGGCGGGCCTGCATCCGGTCCTGGAACACGTACGTGCCCGGCCGGATTTCGGTCACGCCTTGGGCTACCGCGGCCTGAAGGCCGGTCGGCGTGGAGCCGACGCTGACGTCCGCGATCGGCACGCCCAGCGCGCGAATGCGATCCGCGAGCTCGGCCATCAGCCGGCCTTCCTCAGCGCCGGCCGCTTGCAGATCGAGCGTCGGCTTGCCGCCGAGCAGCGCGCCGCGGAACGTGTAGATGCCCGTCAGGCGCAGGCCTTCCATCGCATGAATGGCGGATGCCAGCGCTTCCGCTTGGCCGTACGGCACGCCTGTCCGGCGCAGACCGGTATCGATCTCGAGGCGGATCTGCAGCTCGCGTCCCGCCTCAACGGCGGCTTGGGACAGCAGCTTGGCCCCGTCCAGACTGTCGACGCCGACGATCAGCTCGATTTGCCCGCTGAGCTGCACCGCACGTGCGATTTTGGCCGGAGTAACGAGCGGATAAGCGATAAAAATGTTCTTGATCCCGTGCTCCGCCATCACTTCCGCTTCAGACACTTTCGCGACGGTAATGCCTACCGCGCCGGCGTCCAGCTGCTTCTGCGCGACCCATGGCATTTTGTGCGTTTTGGCATGGGGACGCAGCGCGATGCCGAGTCTTTTGGCCGAGTCGGCCATGGAACGGATGTTGCGCTCCATGATGTCCGTGTCGATGATTACGCTGGGGGTATCCAGTCGGTCGTTCATCGTCTCACTCACTCCCATAATATTTCGAATATTCTGATAAGTATAAGAGCACCGCCCTGATTCGAGCCGAATTCCCCTCTTCAAGCCGGTCGTTTCCGGGGACTGCTTGGTCCCCGGGTCATTCTGAGAAAGATACTAACATAATCCAGCGTGAAATCAAACAAAAAGTTTTTTTGGTTGAAAAAAAGTATGTTAGCTTCCCCCCGAAAATATGCTAGTATTAAGGCATCGCAACGCTTACAATTCCATTTCCAAGCTAAACGGGGGAACGACACAATGAAACGGTGGCTGTCGAAGTCGCTCAAACACAAGCTGTCCCTGCTGCTGCTGATTGCGATTGTCCTGCCGCTGCTCGCCACGGGAGCAGTTTCGTACAATATAGCGACCTCCGCCACGGAGGAGAAGGCGAAGCAATCGGGCATGAACACGCTGCGTCAAATTGCGGACAAGCTGGAGTTCGTTATACAGGACGTCGAGAACATGTCTTTGTTCATTATCGGCCAGCGGGAGGTTCAGGCCTATCTGGACAACGACCGGGAAGACGTGGCCCGCTATACGCTCAACGTCGGCTTTTTGACCAATCTGGCATTTTCCAAAAAATACATCTCTAACATCACCATCAAATCGGCCAACGGCTATCCGCCGCTGTCCAACTCGACGGTGCTATATTCGGGCCTGCCGGAAGTGCTCCGCAAGAACGAGGAAATTTACCGCAGCAGCACCAAGTGGTGGACTCCGCTTTACGAGAATCGGACGACGGAAGGGCTGAAGAAGGTTGTCTCCCTTGTCCGTCCGATCCGCAACGTGAACAACTTCAAGCCGCTCGGCGAGCTGTCTATCAGCTTGGACGAAGCCGAGATTGCCCGTTATTTGCAGGAATCCGGCTGGGAAGCCAAAGGGTTCATCCTGCTGCTGGACGCGAACAACCGGATTTTATCCGGCGGCGAGTCCGGGTGGCTAAACCGTCCGGTCAGCGAGCTGTTCCCGGATATCGGGCCGATGGGGGAAGCGAGTGGCATTCTCAATTACGGCCGGGGCGACGGGCAAAAAACGATTTTGTACCACACGCTCCCGAGCCTGAACTGGAAGCTGGTCGGTTTCATCCCGACCGAAATCTATACGGCGCAGAACGTCTATGTGCTGACGGTTACCGCGGTAGCGGTCGGCATCTCGCTGCTGCTGGCCGCCGGACTGGTGCTTTATTTCATCCAGTGGGTGACGCGGCCGCTGACCCGGATGACGCAGACGATGAAGGACATCAACCCGGACGAGCCGATCCCGACGTACGAGGTAAAAAGCAGCGACGAGGTCGGCCTGCTGCTGCACAGCTACAACAAGCTCAGCGACCGGATTCAGCGGCTGAAGGAGCAGGTGCAGCTGAACGAGGCGAAGAAAAAGGAAGCCGACATCCTCGCGCTTCAGGCGCAGATCAATCCGCACTTTTTGTACAATACGCTATCCTCGATCCATTGGATGGCCTTGATGAACCAGGACCGGCAGATCGCCGAGATGGTCGGGGCGCTCAGCGATTTTCTCCGGTTCAGCCTGAACAAGGGCGAGGAGTTTTGCCCCGTCCAGCAGGAGATCGCGCATGCGCAGAACTATGCTTACGTGCAGTCGATCCGCTTTCCCGGCCAATTCGAGATGGAGGTATATATCGACCCCGCCATGCTCCAGACGCCGATGCTGAAGCTGCTGCTCCAGCCGCTGATCGAAAACAGTCTCATTCACGGCATCCAGAAAAAGCAGGAGCCCGGCTTCGTGTATGTTCACGGCGAGCTGAGCGGCGCGCGGATGAAGTTCGTCGTGGAGGACACGGGCATCGGCATCGAGGCGGACAAGCTGCGCGAAATTCGCCGGCAGCTCGCGTGGACGGGAAACGGCGCGCCGGCGGCCAAAACCAGCTACGGCTTGCGCAACGTGCATCAGCGGCTGCTGCTGCATTACGGCAGCGAAGCGGGGCTGACGATCGACAGCGAGCCGGGCAAAGGCACCCGCGTTTCTTTTAGCATTCCGGTATTGGAGGAGCCCGCATGAAAATTTTAATCGTAGACGACGAAGTGATCATAAGGAACGGCCTGTGTACCGTTATCGACTGGAAGGAGCTCGGCTTGACGCTGCTTCCCCCGGCTTCGTCCGCCGAGGAAGCGCTGGCGCGCATCCCGGTGGAGAAGCCGAATATATTACTGACGGACATCCGCATGCAGGGGATGGATGGCATCCAGCTGGCGCACGAGGTGAAGCGGCTGCTCCCGGATACGGAAACCGTCATTCTGACGGGCTACGACGATTTTGCGTACGCCCAACAGGCGCTGCGAGAAGGAGTGACCGACTATCTGCTTAAGACAAGCCGCCCCGAGGAAATTATTAAAGCGGCGATGAAAGCGAAGCAGCGCATCATGGATAAATGGGAGAACGCAAAGCAGGAAACGATGCAAACGGCGGCGTTGCGCAGCCAACTGCTGGACCGGCTGCTGATCCAGGGCGACGAATCGTCCCTGGCGCCGGTGCAGGCCTGGTTCCGCAAAAACGGCGTGCAGCCGGACGAATCGTCCCTGGCGCCGATGCGGGTGCTGCTGCTCGCGGCATCGGGCTGGGGGGACGGAGCTCTTGCCAGTCTTCTGCTCGGAGCAGCCGAAAATATGCTCTACGAGCTGCTTCCGGCGGTGACGATGCTGAAGGCGGACCGAATCGTGCTTGTCGTGCGGGAGGAAGCCCGCGTATCCGATTGCAGCGGCTTGGAGCGGGCCATCGACCGGGTGCGGCAGACGCTGAAATGTACGGTGTTCGCGGCGCTTGGCCGCTCCGTGGCTTCGTACGGCGAGCTGCAGGCCTCTTACCGGGAAGCCGGGGCGGTATTTGCGTACCGTGGACTGCTCGGGGCCGAGGGGCTGTACACGTCCGTGGACATCGCGGACCGCTGCGGCGGCCGGACCGTCTGCTCCCAGAAGGAGGAGTCGGAGCTGGCCGCCATTCTGATGAGCAACAACTGGGCCGACCTGCGGCATTGGGTGAACCGGAAGGTGCGGGAGCAGCTCGAAGATCCGGCGGCCACCCCGTCTTCGGTGCAGGCGTTTCTGCAATCGATGGTCATTGCCGGCCACCGCTGGCTGGAGCGGTCGCAGGGCGGCGGGAAGCCGGAGGCGGCCCTTCATACGTTCGAGGTCGATTCGCGCGCCGAGGACGAGGTGTTCAAGCTGCTGTCCTCGGTGATGGCGGCGTTCCACGAGGCGATTGCCGACAAGCCCTATGCGTATATTCAAAAATCGATCGCCTACATCAAGGAGCATCTGGACCAAAACTTGTCGCTGCAGCAGGTGGCCAAATTCGTTCACTTGAACCCGAACCACTTCAGCGAAGTGTTCAAGCGGGAGACGGGACTGAACTATATCGAATTCGTCACGCGGGAGCGGATGCGGCGGGCCGCGGAAATTTTGCAGGAGTCGCAGGCGAAAATCAGCGAAGTGGCGGGCCGGGTCGGCTACGAGGACATCAAATATTTCAGCCAGCAGTTCAAAAAGCATACCGGACAGACGCCGTCGGAATTCAGACAGTCGGTCAAAGACTGAATTTTTTCCACCCTAAGGCCGAAATCTCTCCCGTTACGTATCCCGGGGATTGTCCCCTATACTGAAGCAGTACACACATATACAAGGAGGGTTCGTAAGATGAACAAAGCGGCTACAACGGGAGTCCTGTTGACCCTCTCGCTTTCGCTTCTCGCCGGCTGCGGCTCGGGTGGGGATCAAGCGGGCACAGGCGGCAGCGCGGGCGGAGACAAAGGAAAAGCGTCCGATAAAGTAAAGCTTTCGCTCTGGCATAACTTCACCGGCGACGATCTGCGCGCCAAAACGATGCGGGGAATCATGGAGCAGTACAAGAAGGATCACCCGAACGTGGAATTGGATATTCAGGGCATTCCGCCCGATGGCTACAGAGCCCGTTTGAAAACGGTTGCGGCGGCGAACGAAATGCCCGACTTGTTTGTCATGTGGCCTGGCGTCATGACCAAGGAATTCGCCGGAGGCGATCTGCTCCAGCCGATCAACCCGCTGCTGGACAGCAAAGCGGACTGGAAGAACGGCTTCCTGCCGGGCTCCTTCGACGACTTCACGCTGAACGGCAACATCTATGCCGCTCCGATGGGGCTGTCCCCGACGTCGATTTTATACTACAACAAAGCCATGTTCGATAAACACAATGTCAAGCCGCCGAAAACGTGGGATGACATGATGAGCCTGGTCGAAACGTTCAAGAAAGAAAAAATAACGCCGATCGCTCTCGGCAACAAAGCGGCCTGGCTTGCGCAATCCAGTATTTTGAGCTCCTTGGCCGACCGCGTGACGGGAACGGAATGGTTTCTGAACGCAGCCGAGCAAAAAGGCGCGAAGTTCACCGATCCGGAATTCGTGCAGGCGCTGACGTACCTGCAGCAGCTTGGCAAAGCCGGCGCGTTCCAGGACGGCTTCAACAGCATCGACAATACGCAGATGGAGCAAATGTTCGCGCAAGGCAAAGCGGCGATGATGATCGACGGCGGCTGGGCGCTGACGAATCTTGCGGCCAATGCGTCCAAAGAAGTGCTGGACGGCATGGACGTGACGGTGCTGCCTTCCGTTCCGAACGGCAAAGGCGACCCGAACTCGCTTGCCGGCGTCGTCGGAACCGGTCTCGGCATGAGCAAGAAGACGTCCGGCGCAAGCAAAGAAGCGGCGTATGAGCTGATCTACGCGATGTCCGGCCCGGCGGCGCAGAAGGCGACGCTGGAAAGCAACCAGCTCGTCAGCTACAAGGTCGATCTCGACACAACCAAAGTTTCCTCGCTGTTCGCCAAGGTTCACAACATGGTAGGTACCGTGAAACGGACGCCGGTTTATGACGGACGCTTGAGCTCGGCCGCAGCTGATGTCGTGAACAACGGCCTGCAGGAGCTGCTCATGGGCGCCAAGCCTGAAGACATAGCGAAGAAAATTCAAGACGCGCAAGCCAAATCGGTCGGCGCGAAATAAGATGGGCCGCGCGATTCCAGCTCTTCACCGGGGCTGGAATCGCCAGTTCCGGAAGAAGGAGGGGATTCCATGACGGCAGCGGCACGTATTCGAGGGTTTATTGCGATAGGTCTTCTCCCGGCCACGCTGATTTTCGTCTTTTTCGCGATTATACCGATTTTCTGGTCTGCGTATTACGGCTTTTTCGATTGGAAAGGCATCGGGGCTGCGAAGTTCATCGGCTTCGACAACTATGTGGAAGTAATCCGCGACCCGATTTTCTGGCTTTCGTTTAAAAACAACATGCTGATCGTCGCCGCCTCGGTGTTCGGTCAAATTCCGATCGCGCTTATTCTGGCGCTTTTACTCACAAGCAGCTCGCTCTTTCAACGGATGATCCGCGCTTCGGTGTTTATGCCGATGGTGCTTTCCTCGGTTGTCGTGGGGATCATTTGGAGCTACATTTATCACCCGCAAATCGGCATTTTGAACTTCCTGCTCGACGGCCTTGGCCTCGAATCCTGGAAGATGCAGTGGTTATCCGATCCGAAAATATCCATGTATATGCTCATGATCCCGATTATCTGGAACTACATCGGGCCGTACATGATTATGTTTATCGCCGCGCTGCAAAATATTTCCCCGGAAATTGACGACGCTTCGCGAATCGACGGTGTCGGGCCGGTGCGGAAACTGTTCTCGATCACCCTGCCGATGATTTGGGATACGATCAAGGTCGCCGTCGTGCTTTGCATCTCGGGCAGCTTGAAGGCATTCGACCTGATCTACGTTATGACAAACGGAGGACCGGCCCACTCGACCGAGCTGCTCGCTTCGTATATGTACAACAACACGTTCAACGTTTTCCGCTTCGGCTACGGCAGCGCCGTCTCGACCGCGATCATTATTCTCAGCCTGCTGTTGATCTTGGGAAGCCAATACCTTATGAAACGCAATTACCGATAACCGAAAGGAGGGACCCGTCATGGAACAAGCTTTGTCAGTAAAAACGGGAAGCGCCGCAGGCAAAGCCGGGGCAAAATGGAGCCGCGGGCTCATTAACGTCCTGCTCACGGCTTACGCTCTCGTTACGCTTTATCCTCTGTTCTGGCTGTTCGTCAGCGCATTTAAAACGAACGAAGAGTTTCACTCCAAGCCGTTCTCCTTGCCGGAAGTATGGCAGTGGGACAACTTCGTCCGGGCTTGGGAAGTATCGGCGATGGGAACGTCGCTTGTCAATTCGACCATCGTTACGATCTTGTCGTTGATTTTGACGCTGGTGCTCGGCGCGCTGGCGGCTTACGTGCTGGCACGCTTTGACTTTAAATTGAAGCCTTTGTTCATGGGCTTGTTCTTGCTCGGCATGCTCATTCCGATCCACAGCACGCTCGTGCCGCTCTTCGTCCTGATGAAAAAGGTCGGGCTGCTCGATACGTACGCGGCGCTCGTGCTCCCTTATACGGCGTTTGAGCTGCCGCTGGCGATCTTCGTCGTCGCGGCGTACTTGACTGCGATTCCGAAAGAGATCGAAGAAGCCGCTCTGATCGACGGCACGGGGTATTGGGGCATCTTCTTCCGCATGATGCTGCCGCTCAGCCTGCCGGCTTTGTCGACCATAGCGATCCTTGGGTTTTTGCGGTTTTGGAACGACTTCGCGTTCGCGCTCGTCTTTATCAGCAAGCCCGCTTTAAAGACGATTCCGCTCAGCTTGTCCGTCTTTGCCACCGGGTATGCGACCGACTACAAGCTGACGATGGCTGCGATGTCGATCGCGGTGCTGCCGACCATTATCGTCTACCTGCTGTTCCAGGAACAGATTATGAAAGGGATGACGGCCGGGGCGGTCAAGGGATAAATTGATCTCATGCGGGGAGAAATATTTGCAATTCACAGATCTGGACAAATGTGGTAGTATCCGGGTGGAGAGAGGGGGATCAGCATGGCTGGTTTGAAAGTAGCTGTGATTGGCGCAGGCTCGATTTCGGAAATGCATTTAACTTCGTATCAAAATCATCCCGAGGTGGAGCTCGTCGCCGTCTGCGACCTGGTGGAAGAACGGGCGCGGCAGGCTGCCGACAAGTTCGGCGCGAAAAAGGTGTACACCGATTACCGCGAGCTTCTGGCGGACCCGAAAGTGGAAGCGGTCAGCATCTGCACCTGGAACAACTCTCATGGTGAGATCAGCATTGCGGCGCTCGAAGCGGGCAAGCATGTACTGTGTGAAAAGCCGCTGTGCACGACCGTCGAGAAGGCGCTTGAGGTGGAAGCGGCGGTTCGCCGGAGCGGCAAGCTGCTGCAGGTCGGCTTCGTGCGCCGGTACGGGACGAACACCAAGGTGCTGAAAAAATTCATCGACGCGGGCGAGCTCGGCGAGATCTATTACGCGAAAGCGTCCTATCTGCGCCGCCTCGGCAATCCGGGTGGCTGGTTCTCGGACATCGAGCGTTCGGGCGGCGGACCGCTGCTCGACATCGGCGTGCATGTGATCGATCTGTGCTGGTACTTGATGGGCCGTCCGAAAGTGAAATCGGTGACGGGCAATACGTACAAGAAGCTCGGCAACCGCTCGAACGTGCAACATTTGAGCTATTATCAGGCCGCGGACTTCGATGCTTCCAAAAACACCGTCGAGGACATGGCGAACGCTTTGATCCGCTTCGAGAACGGTGCTTCGCTGATGGTGGACGTCAGCTTTACGCTGCATGCAAAGAGCAACGAGGTGGCCGTGAAAATATTCGGCGAGCGGGGCGGCGCAGAGGTCGAGCCAGACTTTACGATCGTCACGGAAAAGCACGATACGATTTTGAACGTGACGCCGCAGATCGACAATTCGAGCTTTGATTTTATGGCAGGCTTCCAGAACGAAATCAATACCTTCGTCGACTGCTGTCTCGGACGAGCCGAACTGATCAGTCCGGTCGAAGACGGCGTAGAGCTGACCAAGATTATCTCCGGCATCTACGAGTCGAGCGAAAAAGGCATCGAAATTCAATTCTAAAACCAAGTCCGGTGAATGGCGCGCTGCGCGGGTGGAACAAGAGTCCGCCGGCTCAGCTTCGTTCACCGGACTTCTGAATATGGAGGAGAGCGGAGATGAAATTGACGAACAAAATCGGCGTGATCGTCGACAGCTTTGGTATCGGGGTTCGCGAAGGACTGCGCAAGGCAAAGGAGGTCGGGGCCGACGGCGTGCAGATTTACGCGGTCAGCGGCGAGATGGACCCGGCCGCGCTGACGGCGGAGGCAAGGCGCGAGCTGAAAGCGTACATCGCTTCGCTGGGGCTCGAAATTTCCGCGCTCTGCGGCGACCTGGGCGGGCACGGCTTTCAGGACGGCACGGCCAACCCGGCGAAGGTCGAGAAGTCGAAGCGCATTCTCGATCTGGCGCTCGATCTTGGCACCAACATCGTAACGACCCATATCGGCATCGTGCCCGAGGATACGAACGGCGAAGTATACCACAACATGCAGACGGCCTGCGAGGAGCTCGGACAGTATGCCAAGAACTGCGGCGCTTATTTCGCCATCGAGACCGGCCCGGAGCGGTCCGCTCATCTGAAAAGCTTCTTGGATACGCTCAGTACGAACGGCGTTTCGGTGAACTTCGATCCGGCGAACATGGTTATGGTCACGGGAGACGACCCGGTGGAGGGCGTGCGGCTGCTTAAGGATTATATCGTCCATACGCATGTGAAGGACGGCATCCGGTTCCGCGAGGTAGACCCGCGCGAGGTGTACGGCGCACTCGGCTTCGAGCCGATGGATCATGGCAAAATTGCTCAGATGGTCACGTCCGGCGAGATTTTCAAGGAAGTGCCGCTCGGCGAAGGGCGGGTGCCGTTCGACGCTTATTTTGCTGCGCTTCAGGAGATCGGTTATCAAGGCTATCTGACGATCGAGCGCGAAGTCGGCGTACAGCCGGAAGTGGACATTCGGCTCGCGGTCGATTTTATTCGCCGCTATAAATAACGAATGCGGACAATGGAAACTCGGTGAATAACAGCGGAGGAGCGACGGGTATGAAAATTGCGCTGAGCGTATGGAGCGTTCATTCTTATTTCAACAGCGGCGAGTGGTCGCATGCGGATTTGGCTGAGTTTGTAGCCAAGGAGACGAAAGCGACCGGCATCGAGGTGCTGACGCGGTATTGGAAGCCGGAGGAGCTGGAAAGCTTCCGCGCTGCGCTCGACCGCCATCAATTGCAAGTAGCCGCAATCGGGGCGTCGAACAACTTCTCCTATAGCGATCCGGCCAAGCGGGCAGAGCAGGTTCGCGAGATTACGGGCGCGGTCGATTTGGCCCGGACGCTCAGTACCCGCATCGTACGCGTATTCGCCGGCGA
Organism: Paenibacillus sp. A3; assembly: GCF_001399685.1. GTDB lineage: Bacteria > Bacillota > Bacilli > Paenibacillales > NBRC-103111 > Paenibacillus_G. Next base: position 836 of record NZ_JTHN01000054.1, on the reverse strand, counting down.
TGTGCCGCCGGACGACAGCTCCTATGACGAGGTCAAAGGCTGGATCGTTGAAGGGCTGCGGGAAGCCGCCGCCTACGCTGCGGAGAAGGACGTTCTGCTGTGCCTGGAGAACCACGGCGTATTCGCCGGAAAGGCCGATCAGGTGCTGGGCATCTTGCAGGAAGTGAACTCGCCGTTCCTGCGCAGCACGTTCGATACGGGCAACTTCCTGCTCGTGAACGAGCACCCGGGAGAAGCGCTGGAAACGCTGCATGCGCAAGTCGCCCATGTGCATTTCAAGGACTTCGTTCGCGTGGATGAAAACTACGAAGGCCGTTCATATCAAGCATTGTCCGGGGACCGGTTTGCCGGGCGCATCGCCGGAGAAGGCAGCATCGATCTGAACAGTCTAATGACAAGGCTGCGTCACGCGGGCTACAACGGCTGGCTGACGGTCGAGTACGAAGGCGACGACGAGCAAAAATCCGGCGCCGCCCGCTCGGTCGCAAACCTGGACCGAATTTTATCTACTATTATATAGACGCAAAAAAGAGGGCTGACAAGCCCCCAGGGGCGAGAGATCCATACGAAGAAATTCTGAACCAAATAGAGGTGGGGTATATCCCGTAAGAGTTTACGTCCGCCTTTGAAACCCGTGAAAATACCACTAATTCTAATCAAATTCACGGGTAGATAGGGGGTCCCCGGAAAGTAATCGGAATAAGCTTCTAAGTGTTACTTCACTTTCCGGGGGAGGGCAGCGGCTGGAGGGATATACCCTACCGGCGTATGCGGAGAATTTCTACATGAAGCAGGATTCTCGACAAGTTCACCGGTGTCCATTGACACAAATGTAT
>NZ_JTHN01000053.1 GCF_001399685.1 Paenibacillus sp. A3 | reverse complement strand
ATCTTCTCCATGGCGAGCTTCGTTTCGCCGTAAGCGTTCGTCGGCAGCGTCCGGTCCGTTTCCAGAATCGGAACGTTCTCGGGCTCGCCGTACGTCGCCGCCGTGGACGAGAACACGATTTTTTTGACGCCGTATTCGTTCATTTTCTCAAGCAGGCAGAGCGTCCCGTAAACGTTGTTATGATAATATTTGCCGGGCAGCTGCATGCTTTCACCAACGAGCGAGCTCGCTGCGAAATGAATGACCGCGTCGATGTCGTTTTCGCGGAATACCGTGTCTAAAAAGTCCGCATCGCGAATGTCCCCGACGTACAGCTTGCCGCCGAGCACCGCTTCCCGGTGTCCCTGCTGCAAATTGTCGACGACAACCACCTCTTCGCCTTTTGCCAGCAGCTCCGCTACCGTATGCGAGCCGATATAGCCCGCGCCTCCGGTTACCATAATGGCCATAATCAAGCCTCTCCTTCCGTCATCTGAGTATATTTATTGATTCCGTCTGTTCATCGCCGGACGATCATGCCTAAAGCGGCAGCTCCTGCACGCCATTCCCAATGTCGCATACATAGAAGTCTGCGGTCAAGCCGGTCTTCTCCTTATACACGCGGCCCACTTCGCCGACAAACCGCTCCACGCTGTCTCGATGCACCAACGATACCGTGCAGCCGCCGAAGCCGGCGCCCGTCATCCGCGAGCCAAGCACGCCGGGAACGGTGAGCGCCGCTTCGACCATCGTATCCAGCTCGACGCCGGTCACCTCGTACAAGTCGCGCAGCGAGTTATGCGAGCCGATCATGAGCCGGCCGAACGCCGCCAAGTCTCCTTGCTCCAGCACCTCGATGGACTGCAGTACCCGGTTGATCTCCTCGACGACGTGCTGCGCCCGCTTGCGCACCGTCTCGTCCGGGATCAGATGCTGCGCGCTCCGGTATTGCTCCAGCGACAGCTGACCGAGCAGCGTCAGGTCGGGATATTCGGCAGCCAAATGCTTCACCGCCTGCTCGCACTGCGACCGGCGTTCGTTGTAGGCCGAGTCGACGAGCCCGCGCTTTTTGTTCGTGTTGCCGATCACCAGCTTGTATTCGCCGCTGACGAACGGCACATGCTTGTATTCCAGCGTATCGCACATGAGCAAAATCGCATGCTCCTTCTTGCCCATCGCTACCGCAAATTGATCCATGATGCCGCATTGCACGCCGATGAACTCGTTCTCGGCCTTTTGCGACAGCAGCGCGATCTCCACCTTGTCCGTCGGCTGCCCTTCCATCGTGAGCAGGCCGTAGGCCGTCACCACTTCGATAGAAGCCGAAGAGGAGAGGCCGGAGCCGTTCGGAATTGCCCCGCTGTACAAAATATCGTAACCGCCGACGGATAGCCCCCGCTTTTGCAGTTCGCGGATGATGCCCTTCGGATAATTGATCCAATCGTCTTCAGCGCGGAATTCGACCTGCTGAATGGAAATATGCTTGCGCAGCGGAAAGTTGGCGGAAGCAAAGCCCACCTGATCGTCCTCCCGCTTCCGGATCAGCATCGTCGTGCCGAACGTCAGAGCGGCCGGGAAAACGTAGCCCCCGTTGTAGTCGGTATGTTCCCCGATCAGATTGACGCGCCCCGGCGCATGAAACGCCCGGATAGGATTGGAGCTATCTCCTCCGTACAGCTCGACAAACTGCTCCTGCAATGCTTTGACTTCCGTCATGACGGTTCACCTCGTTATGGATTTAAGAAGACACGTTCGATATAGCGAATTTCATTAGTAAGCTTTTGCTTCAAGTATAGCCCGGACAACCGGTTTTCACTATGGAACGATGTCAGGACGACATGGAAAAATGTTAGATCATGAACGCGCAGACATTCCCGGTTATGCTATACTGAACGTATCCGGGGCAATGCCCCAAAAGGAGGCGAGTCGCGCCTTGTCCGGGCCCGTCAAACGTCCCGATACCTACTTTGTCGTATCCAACCCGCACCCCGCGCCGGAAGATAGCCCATTGACCGTCCTGTTCGCCGGCCACAGCCAGACGAAGCCGGGTCATAAGCCCGGTCCGAAGGTGGTCGATTATTATTTGCTGCATCATGTGCTGTCTGGCAAAGGCACCTACGTCTGCCAAGGACAGACCTACGAGCTCGGCGCAGGAGACAGCTTCCTGATCGAGCCGGGCAAGCTGGTCAATTACATGGCCGATACGCTTGATCCGTGGCACTACCGCTGGGTCGCCTTCGAAGGGCGGCTCGCGGAGCGATTGCTGCAGGATACGGGCCTGAGCTCGCAGCAGCCGGTCGTGCATACCGGACGAAAGCGCTCGATCGGCGTCCTGTTCCGCCAAGTACAGCTGGCGTTTCAACACCGCGGCGCAGGCGCCAATCTGAAAGCGAACGGCTGCCTGCACTTGTTGTTCGCCGAGTTCGCGGAAGCGCTTCGCCCTCTTCGCGCGGACGAGCCGGAGCAGGCGACCGCCGCCGGGCAAACGGTGCAGCGGGCGCTGCAATATTTATCCAAGCAGTATGCGGAGCCGATCACGATCGAGCTGATGGCCGAATCGCTCGGCTACAACCGCGCGTATCTCTCAACGCTGTTCAAACGGCAGACCGGGCTGACGCCCGTGACGTTCCTGCTCCGGCTCCGGCTCGACAAAGCGCGTCATCTGCTTCGGGAGCGTCCGGAGCTGACCGTGGAGCAGATCGCGTCTTCGGTCGGCTTCCAGGACCCGCTGTACTTTTCGAAGCAGTTCAAACGGCACTACCAGCTCTCGCCGACCGATTACCGCAGCTCGCTGCTGCATCCCCCTGATTCCGGCGATTAAGCGCCGGACATGCGATTCGCTGCGGACGCCGCAAACGACCGCGTCTCTATTCACCCCCTTTCACGAGGGGCAGCATGAAGGCGATGCAGGCGCCTTGACCTACGCGGCTTTGCGCCCAGATCCGGCCCCCATGATAGTCGATAATCTCCTTGGCGATGGCCAGCCCGAGGCCGCTGCCGCCGCCGGCCGTGTTGCGGGACTTGTCTTTCTTGTAGAAACGGTCGAAAATATACGGCAAGTCTTCCGGATCGATGCCCGAGCCGTTATCCTGCACCTGCACGACAAGCGAATGCTCGTCCACGATAAAATGAAGCTGGATTAGCCCGCCGCGGGGCGTATGCTTGACCGCATTGTAAATAACGTTGGTCAGCACCTGATCGATCCGGTCCACGTCGATTTTGACAATGGCCTGCCGGTGGGCTTCGGGCCGCAGTGAGTAAGCGACCGTCTCGAATTTGAGCCCGGCGCCGGCCAGCTCCAGCTCATAGCGTTCGTCGAAATAACGGATAAAATCGTCCGTGCTCACCGGCTGGATATCGAAATCCATCTGTCTGGCCTCCAACTTCGAGAGCTGGAACAGATCGGCGATGAGCCGGTTCAAGCCCGTGATCCGGTTATGGATGAGCTTTAAATATTTTTGCTGCTGGTCGGGCTGCGAGACGACGCCGTCGATGAGCGCTTCCACGTACCCTTGAATGAGCGTCATCGGCGTTCCCAGATCGTGCGAGATATTGCTGAGCAGGTGCCGCCTTGACGTTTCCATCCGCGCCAGGTCGTCGTTCATCCGCTCCAGACTGCGGTTGATGCGTTCCAGCTCGGCGGTCCGCTCGCGAATTTTATGCTCCAGACCGGTGTTCATCTCGCGCATTTGCCGCGATAGCGTCTCCACTTCCACGTAAGCCTTGGCCGATTTGGCGCTCAGGATAAATGAGGTCATGAATACACAGACAAGCAGCCCGTACGACGATACCTCGCCAAGCTTGATCCACTGGTTGTAATACATGATGTCCAGCATCACCGTGGCGACGTAAGCGCCCGCGCCGATCGCGGCGAACAGCGCCCCGTCTCTTTTGCGAAGCATAGCGCGACCCAGACTGAACAGCAGGTAGCCGCTGGTGAGCAGCGTAATGAGCTGGAACACCGGCGTCGTATAGGTCACCCACGGAGGCGGGATCAGAAATGCCGCAGCCGAGAACGCTACGCCAAGCGCCAGAATAAGCCGGACGATGCCGGAGCGCACCTCCTGCGGGTAAAGCGAGTGCATGAACATGATCATGACGGGCACGCCCATGTAGAAGCATACGTACTCAATGCGCAGCTCCGTCAGCCAATGCACCTCGGGGACAAAATAATACATCACGCCTTCGCCCGCGAAGAAGGCCCGTATGCCGATCAACAAACAAAAAAGGCCGAAATAAAGCGATCCTTTCTCTTTGCGCCTCAGCGCAATCAATCCGATGTGATACAGCCCCATCGACAGCAGACTTCCGACCACAAGCGTCTCGATCGCAAGCTCTCTCCGGAGCTTGCTGTCCAGCGCGCTCCATGAGCCGAGCTCGACCGGTTTCCAGATGCCCCCGAGCCGGTGATGGTAATTGGAAACCTGAATGACGATATCCAGCGGCCCGCCCGGATGGCGCAACCGGATCAAATTCGGGGTATATTGAGGCTTGGAAGTCAGAATGTCTTCTCCGACCGTGCCGCTGCTTGCGATCGGCTCGCCGTTCACCCAAGCCTTGTAGGCCGTACGGATATATGGCAGCTTCAGCCCCAGATCGGAAGCGGGGGCATCCAGCTTCACTTTCAAGTGAAAGGTCGCATGACCCGAGCCGCCGGGCTGCACGCCGTCTACCAGAACTCGATTCCACACCTCCGGAAGAGCAATCGGGGTCGCCCGCTCTCCTGCATTATGCTTCGGGGAGGCCAGCTCTTCCGGCGTCAGGAGGCGCATCCAGTGCATATCCCATTCGCCGTCCAGCCGGACCGTTCCATGGGATTCCAAGCCGTAGCCCTCCAGATCCATGACGCCTTGAACGGCACGGGGCGCGGACTCTCCGGCAGCGGAACTATAGTAACTGATACCGGCAATCGCGGCGGCCAATAAAACTATGGAAATAAACACCCAAAACCATTTATAATAGAAATAGTTTCTGGAAATCGATACCACTTTCTTTCCTGTTGCTCAAATGGGCTTCCTGCTAATATCGTACCTTAAACTGCATTATTTGGAAACCGGGATAAACGGCTCACCTTTGGGGGATTTCGGGACGTTTGTCACTGCCATATCAGAATCCAGTATCGAGTCCGGCGGGGTATGATTCTGATAGTTTCAAAGAAACATCATGTTTCGCCGCATCATCTTTTGGAGGAGAAATCGATGCCTGGAGAAAAAATACTCATCGTCGACGATGAAGCCGAGATTGTCGAATTAATCAGTCTTTATTTGCGTAAGGAGGGGTATGACGTACTGTATTCCGGGAATGGGGCCGAAGCGCTTGCCATGGTGCGGGAGCACCGTCCGGACTTGGTGATTCTCGACATCTTGCTCCCCGAAATGGACGGCATCGAAGTATGCCGGCAAATCCGGAAGTCCTATAATACGCCGATATTATTTCTGAGCTGCAAAAGCGAGGATATGGATATCATTCTGGGGTTCAGCATCGGGGGAGACGATTACATTACGAAACCGTTCAGTCCCGGCCAGCTCGTCGCCCGGGTCAAAGCGCATCTGCGCCGCAGCCAGCTGCTTGAGCAGCACAAGGAAGATTCTCAATACCTGTCGTTTCCGGGACTGGAGATCGATCTGCTCAGCCGGACCGTGAAAGCAAGCGGCGGGCTCGTGCCGCTGTCTTCCAAGGAGTTCGACCTGCTGCTGCATCTCGCCCGCTCGCCCGGCAAGGTGCTCCCGCTCGAACAGCTGTATAAAATGACCTGGGGCGTGGACAGCAACGGTGACACGCGCACGCTGCTCGTTCACATCAGCAACCTGCGCAAGAAGATCGAACCGAACCCCACCGATCCGAAATACATCCATACCGTAAGGGGGATCGGCTACAAATTCAACGTGTAGCATAAAGCTTACGGCTGATGCCCGATGGCGCTCATCAGCTTGTCCAGCTCTTCCGGGGTCAGATCACGCCACTGCCCTACCGGCAAACCGGCCAGCTTGATGTTCATAATGCGCACCCGCTTCAACCGGCGCACCTCGTAGCCGAAGGCGGCGCTCATCCGGCGGATTTGACGGTTCAGTCCTTGCGTCAGCACGATCCGAAACGTCCGGTCGTCGATGCGGTTCACTTGGCACGGTTTGGTGACGGTCCCGAGAATCCGCACGCCGCTCGCCATTCCCTGCAAAAACATCGGTGTGACCGGTTTGTTCACCGTCACGATGTATTCCTTCTCATGCTCGTGCTCGGAGCGTAATATTTTGTTGACGATGTCGCCGTCATTCGTAAGCAAAATTAATCCTTCGGAATCTTTATCCAGCCGTCCGATCGGGAAAATGCGCTCGCGGTGTCCTACAAAATCCACGATGTTGCCGCGGACGTGCCGTTCCGTCGTGCTGGTGATGCCTACCGGCTTGTGGAGCGCAATATAGACGTGCTTTGTCTTCTCGCTGACCGGTTTTCCGTCGATCCGCACGTCGTCTCCTTCGTTCACCCGGCTTCCGAGCTCGGCCAGCTGGCCGTTAATCGTAACGCGCTTTCCTTCGATCAACTGGTCCGCTTCGCGCCGGGAGCAAATTCCCGTTTCGCTGATATATTTGTTGATTCTCATCGTTCTCACTCCGCTTGTCCTGACTTTATCGCTCCATTATACCATGCGTGTTTTTCGTTGCAAAAAATTCGAAAGGCGCTCTGCGAAAAAGAAGGAGCCTCTGGCGAAGCTGGAGCGGGAACGTGTGAAGTCATAAATGCTTGTCTCTTGCAATTTAGGAAAATAACAAGGAAAAGAGGCGAAAATCGTATGATCGAAAACGCGGCAAAGCTCCCGGAGATGAAGCCTGTTCTGGTAGAACACAAGGAGTTAAAGCTAATCGGCATCCCGTGCATCGGCCTGAACGACATGGGAGGGAAATATCGGCACGCCAAAGAAGCGCTGCTGTCCTCAGCCAAACATTTGCCCCATATCGTGAACCCTCAAATTCATTACGGGCTGTGGCCGCACGGACCGTCGCAGAGCCATCCGGACACGCACGTATACATCCTTTGCATGGAGGTCGAATCGTACGACGGCATTCCCGAATGGTTCCTCCGCCTGACCGTCCCGGCGCACCGGTGCG
>NZ_JTHN01000052.1 GCF_001399685.1 Paenibacillus sp. A3 | reverse complement strand
TAATACAGAAAAGCTGCCCGATGCTTGGGACCGTTCCGTCCGTCTTCACGCCGCGCGCCAGTTTTTCGCCTACGGGTCCCCCGATACTAACGGTGGCCGCGGGGGCTCCTTGGCCTGCCGTGACTTCTAAAATTCGGTCCCGGACGGAGACTTCCGCCGCGTTAAACACATAGGCCGCCCCAAGACGCCGCAGCTCGGTGGTATGGCGGTCGCTGCGCGTCAGAGCAATCATCCGGTATCCGAAAATAGCCGACAATTGGGCAAAAATTCTCCCAATAGCGGAACCCGCCGCATTGACAACTAACACATCCCCGTGCGTAAGCCTGAGTGCCGAGTGGCAAATCAACCAAGCGGTAACCGGGTTAATGTATAGCTGGCAAGCCGTGTCGTCGTCGATGTCTTCCGGTACGGGAACGGCAAATTTGGCAGGGGCTGTCACATAGTCCTGCCACGTGCCATCGCCTTGCAAAGGCAATACGCGCGTCCCCAACATTTGCTTCGGGACCCCCGGCCCTATGGCTTCCACTACCCCTACACCCTCGTAACCCGGGACCGCGGGCAGCGTAATCCGGTGAGGATACGCCCCCCGAATCGGGATCACATCCGACGGATTGATGGGCCGTGCCCGCATTTTGACGGAGATTTCCCCCGGTCCCGGCACAAGCGGCGGCTTCTTTTCGATTCGCAGCACCTCGTCAGGTTCTCCGAAACGATAATAACGAATAACATTGGCCTCCATGAAAGCTTCTTCCCCTGTTCTTTTAAATACAACCTGAAACATTTTGATTGTTCTTATTTAAATTATTTGATTGAGTGTTACCTGCGAATATGCTAATCGTTTAATCCCTTTCCATTGAGAATTTGCTGCATGCATTTTTCAACCCTCGACTCTCTAGTTTTGGATTGTTTGGGTTGAGAAAAATGAAGAATGTATGCTCTTTGCCGTCCCGGCGTCAATGCTTCAAAAGCAGTTTTCAAGGCAGGCATTTCATCGAATTTATTTTGAAGTTCTTCAGGAATGTTGAATTCTGAATTTTTTTTAAAATTCACTTCCAAACCGGCTTTTTCAACTTCAATGGCTTCATGAATATAGGCTTTCAAGATGGCTTCCATTTCAACTATCTCTTGAACATTGGTGAACCGAATCTGGCGCGCCGCCTGTACATTCTCCGTTTGTTGGATTAGAATCCCATGGGCATCCTGTAACAAGGCACCTTTGTGAAATAGAAGCGCACAATATTGTTTAAATCCATGTATTAAAACTATGTTTTTTTCCTCAAACGTGTAACAAGGATGCATCCACTTAAAATCTTCGGTCAGTTCACAGTCAAGAACGATATTTCTCAACTTCTCAAATTCTTCCTTCCACTTTTTAGCTTTACTTAAAAATTCATCAACCTTAGGATTCAATCTACCATTTGTCATTAAGGAACACCCCTCTTCAATTTTTCGATCAGTTGGCAGAAAATAGGCATGAAGAGACTCACATATTCTTTTTATTCGACGTTGTGTTTTCGTACTCCTTGCTATCAAGGTATACCGCAAATATCAACAGTTGAGTTTAACATAGACAAAAAAAGAAAAAAGGCTATCCAGTAAAAAAATCCGAATAACCTTCCGTTACTTATGATTTGATCAAGGAAGAAGAGTTTTCCAGTACTCCCATGCCTTTAAATAGCTCTCCAAATCTTTCGGATGGACTTTCGCGCTGATTCCGATTCGGCAGTACAATTGAAAGATCGTTTCTTCGATCAGCCTTGATTTATTTATTGGCTTATGACGAAGGAGTTCGAAGGCGGCAAACAAGGTATCCAGGTTCAAATCGTCCGGAGAAGAACAAAAAGCATAAGTAAAATCATAGATAACCGGGCCAGCTATGGGAGACGGATCGATGACGCCTGTCAGCTCGAATTTGTGAAACACGAAATTATGGACACCGGTATCCCCGTGCAATATGTCATGTTCGGGTCCCCCTGAAATTTTCCATATGCCGATTATATAATTTCAGGCCCTTCGAAGAGCAGGTACTTTTTGTTTTCAAAAAAATATGCCGATGGACGACATGAGGAAGTTGTTTAAAATGGCTCCGGTTCGAGGTATACTGGTAGAGGCAAGGCTAGTGACGAAAGTGTGAACATAGCCCGTGCTTACATACCATCCCATTCGAACGAAGGAGCGAAATTAATGGCTATCAATGCGTATCTGAACTTCAACGGAAATTGTCGTGAAGCGGTCGAATTTTACGCGGAGGCTTTTGGAACGGGAAAACCGCAAATCATGACCTTCAGCGATACGCCGCCTAACCCGGAGTACGCGCTGCCGGAGGAAGCCAAGCATTTGGTCATGCATGCCCGCATTACCGTTAACGGAAGCGACTTGATGTTTTCCGACGTTTTCCCGGGTATGCCTTTTACCGCCGGAAACAACATCAGCCTTTCCGTAATGAGCAAAAACATCGATGAAATTAAAACGTATTTCAATAAGCTCAAAGAAGGCGGCAAGGTAGGCATGGAGCTGCAAGAAACGTTCTGGAGTAAATGCTACGGCCAATTAACCGATAAATTCGGTATCCAGTGGCAGTTCAACCACGAAGAATAGAAGCGGTTCGCCCGTTTGGCCGCACCACGGCCTACAAACAAAGACTCATATCCGGCATGCGCCGGTATGAGTCTTTGATCTTTTCCGCTGTAATAATCGTAGCCGTTCATGGTTTCTCCGCTGTATGCGCCGTTGCTTAAATAACCGAGGACAAGCACAAGCAGCAGCGGAAATACCGTATTGGTCAACAAAAGAACCGGGTTGAGCGCCAGATTGATGAAGTCCCGCTTCAAGATAAAGTAAAACGAATACATCTCCCTGCCTCCTCCTAATCCCGCAGCTTGCGTCCGGTCATCTGAAGGAATACGGACTCCAGGCTCGCCGCCGAACTCGTCAAGTGCTTGATTTTGATGCCGCTTTGCATCACCGGAACGCCGTCCGGTAGGCGTCGAGTGTCTCCGCGAGCAGCTGCCGGAAATCAACCGGCGACCGCAGGATCGCCGTCGTCAAAGATTCGTACGGTAATGCGTTTTTTTGCTGCCGCACTATAAGGAAATTTATGTAATCGATCCACGCCAGTTCGACCAGCCACTTGTTCCTTTTTTGAAAAATCACGAAATCCGCGAGCTGCTGTCCCTCAACAATACGGAAGTCGCGACATACGACGGATTTTCGCAGCAAATCGGCAAGCTGCTTACGCCTTCTGGGGCAGCGGCAAAATAATGCCCCGGTGAGTGCCTTTAACCCCCCAATAGCCCGTTCAACGAGTTGATGCCCAGCTTCGCTGTACTATATAATAGGCTGACACGAATCGAGCAGCGTACTATTGGGGGAAATTGTCCATGTGGAGTAACGTGTTTGAAAAGCCTTATCTGAAGCGGGAAGGAGCGACTCAAGCCGAGCTTGACCGCTTAGTAAGGACGTGGAACGAGAAGCTGTCGACGCAAGAAATCGCCGAGATTGCGGAGCGGCAGACGAATCCTTTTCCTGCGAATCATCCGCTTCATGCGCAGTACAAGCCGTTTGATCCGTCGGATCTGCCGCAGAAGAAGCTGCCGGACAGCTCCTGGACTTTTTGCGCTATTCGAACGGCGGGGAGTTTCAAACCGGGGAGCGCTATTTTCAATTTTTCGGCACGGAGGAATTGAGAGAATACAACTTGGTGTACGAATTCCCCGAATACATGGCCGGCTCCGTCTCTATCGGGATGGACGGCTGCGGCAATCATTATATTATGGATATGAGAGAAGACATGAACGAGGACGAGTATCTGATCTTGGCGGCGCATTCCGGCAATCTTGGCTATGAGGATTGCAAACAAGTAGCCCGTTCGTTCCCGGAGCTGTGCAGGGGAACCACATCGATGGATGAGGAGCTGGATTAGAGCTCGACAATAGAAAAACTGCGGCCCGCCCTTGAATCCAAGGCCTCGGGCCGCAGTTTCGTATCCCTCGATCGGGTAACGCCCCTCTCCTGCTCCTTATTCGTCGGCACTTCCGAGTGGCGTCAAGATCCGGACGTACTGCTCGTGCCATGTATTCCATTCCTCTTGTCGGAACCCGGTTGCTCTGCCTGACAAAAGCGCGTCGATCACATCCAGACATACGTGCCAGCCCGCCCTCGCGCAGCTCGTCGATCCGAAGCTGGGGAAAACACTCGGCAAGCCGGTCGTTGTCCGTTAGAATCGACCATATTTGATCGACGGAATGCTTCAGATGACGCTAAAAACGGGCCGTATAACCGCCGTCCGCTTTTTGAATGGAAGCTAACATGCTCAATCCCCTCCGTACGTAAAATAGCGCTCACAGCAGCCAAACCAAGCCAAAATTACATACGATTAAACCTATTTCCCAAAATCTCTTCCTGATCGTTCACCCTTTCCGGATATGCTGGGGAGCACAGCCCCTGTTCGCCTTTTCATTGTATCCGGCACCACTGTCTTTTTTCTTTCCCGATTCTTACTTATTTCTTACGCGGCGGTCCCGACGCTCACGATTCGTATTGACGATGGAGAATCATTTTTGATATGATCTTTACCGATAATGATTCTCATTTTCAATAATCGATCTCACGGAGGGAAATGATGTTTAAGAACAAGCCGCTTTGGGCCGCCGGCCTGATTTATTTATTACTCCTTACGCTGCTCTCCGCTTGCGGCGGTATGGCAACGACTGCCGGCAATCCCGCCACGGCCAAGCAGGCTGCCAAGGAGCCGTCGACGGAAGCATCGGCCGCCGCAACCCGCAGCTTCTCCACGGTCAAAGGCAATATCAACATCCCGGTCAAACCTAAACGGATCGTCACGGATTTTTACGGCGGCGAGCTGCTATCCGTAGGCGCCAATGTGGTCGGCGTCGAACCCACCACCTTCGACAATCCGTTTCTGAAGAAGCGGCTCACAGGAGCCGTCGACGTAGGCACGCCGGTGAATGTGGAGAAAACACTGGAGCTTGCTCCCGACCTAATCGTCGTTATGTATGACAAAAACTATGAAGAGCTGTCCAAAATCGCTCCTACCCTACATATCCCTTACGGCACGACTTCCAACATTTACGAAACGGTGAAACTGTTCGGCGATATTGCCGGCGAACCGCAAAAAGCGGAGCAATTTATCAAGGCATTCGATCAAAAAGCAGCGCAAGGCCGCGAGAAATTAAAAGGGGTCATCGATTCAACCGCCACCGTCGGGCTTTACGAGCTGACCGATAAAGGCACCTTATGGGTATTCGGGGACAACGCCGGACGGGGCGGCCAAACAGTGTATAACGCGCTGGGGCTGAAGATGCCGGACTTGGTCCGTTCGGAGGTGAAAGGCAACACCGGCTCCGTGCAGCTGTCGATGGAGGTGCTGCCCAACTATGCGGCCGACTACATGTTTCTGACGACCTACGACCCCGAGAAAAAAGGCGAGGCATTGAAGCAGCTGCAGGCCTCGTCGGTGTGGCAAGGTCTGAATGCGGTAAAGAATAATACGCTGTTCATGAACGACTTTGATACGTTCTATCGCTACGATCCGATTGCCATTACAGGACAGATTGACCTCATTGTGGACATGCTGCTTGCGAGAGCGGAAGAGAACAAGGCGAACAAGAACTGATATAGCCTGTTTATCGCAAAATAGACCGTTTCCATTGTCGGAACGGTCTGTTTGTTTACCGCTTGAACCCTTCCACCAATAAGGCAATGACCGTCATGGTCTCCTCCAGCGCTTGCCGCTGATCCGGCATCTGCGCAATCCACAGCGCCGATTCGTTCAGTGCGCCGGACAGAAAATGCGTCATTGCTTCGATGGATGCAGGCCGGAAGCACCCTTGCTCTTTCATTATTTGAAGCTGCCCGCGCAGCAGCCGCATCGAATGCTGCTGATCCATTTTGCGCCAGACGTCCCAGCCTAACACGGCAGGGCCATCGATCAGCAGAATCCGTTGGCTCCGGGGTTCTACCGCCGCCTTAACGAAGGCGCGGCACCCGAACAACAGCTGCTCCCACACATCGTCGCTTTGGGATGCCTCCGCCTCAACCTGCTCCGCGACCTCCTTCTGCACCGCTTCCAGAACGACGTGAAACAATCCTTTTTTATTCCCAAAATGATGGTAGAGTGCCCCCCGCGTCAGCATCGCCTCGCTTACAATCTCTTCCAGAGCGGAATCCGCATACCCTTTTTCCGTAAAGTGCCTTCTGGCAATGGCGGTCAGCTTGCGAATCGTTTCATCGGTTTCTTCTCTATTTTTTTTCACAGAACAATGCTCCCTCCTTCCGGTTCGTCTGCCCGGTTAGTCGAAGCTTCTCAGCAGCTCCAATACTTCTTGGTCTCCGGATTTCGCCAGTGAACGCAACCCGTGCCGGGCGATCCAAACGACGTGCTTCCCTCCGCGGTTCAATCGATCCCGAATCCAGTTTATCGTAATCTCCCGGTGGTCTTTCGTCAAATCGTTCAAATGATTAGCGACCGATTTCCTGACGTATAAGGAAGGATCGTCTATCAGCGGCTCCAGCAGAGCCAGGTTGCACGCGGGGTCTCCCCGGAGGACTCCGATTCGTTTGGCCCAAGGAAGACGCGGACGGGTTCCCTCGCTGACGAGGCGGCGCACATGAAGGCTGGGATCATGCGTCCAGTCGTTCATCAGGCGCAAGCTAACCTCCAAATGGTGCTCCAAATAAGGGCGTATCGCGTATTCCGACGTATGCCGTTTGGTGATTTCGTAAAGCGCCTCTATGGAAAGCCCGAAATGCGGCAGCCCGTATTTTTCCACGAAATAGGCAACAGGCATTAAAAAATATCCGTTCTTAAACATGCCTTCCTCGGTTTCATTTTCCGGTCCGAGAATGTTTAACAGAATGCGCAAAGCCTCCGGATAATCCGGAGGCAACGCTTTCCGCAGCTCATCGGCTATGACCGCGACTCTGCCTTTCAACTCCAGCGGTCCCACCTGCGCGGCCACGGAATCGGTAAAAGCTTGTGCAGGAAAGCCCGAAGCATGAGGCTGGATCAGACTGGACAGCCGATGCGCCAGCTCGGCCCCGAAGTAATGCTTCAAGGCTGCGGTTTCACTCATGCTTCTCCTCCGTCTTCGTCATCCGCCCAAACTTTCTCGGCATATTGCGTGCTTTCCGCTTGCGAAGGCGGGATAATTTTGATCACGTCAATTAAGACGCCGTTAGGATCGCACGTTATGAAGTGCCGCTGTCCGAACTCTTCGTCCCGCAGCTCAAGCTTCAAGGGCAGCTTCTCCCCGATAATGAGCCTCCGGTATTCCGCATCGACATCGTCCACTTCGAAATTAAGAATCAAGCCCTGCACCGGTCTGCGGTAGGCCTCGGGTATCGTATGATGCGCAGCGTCCAAGATTGCCAATTCGTAGGAAGCGCTGGCCTGGGACATCCGCAAGCTCACGTACCAATCCGCTTCGTATACCGTTTCAAAACCGAAAAGCGTTTTGTAAAAAGCCGCGCTCGCCGCAACCTGCTCCGTCAAAATAACCGGGTAGAAGCTGTTTGTTTTCATCGCCGTGATCCCCTTTGGAATTAAGAATAGTTATGCTAGTTGCATATTAACATACATACAGTATGTATGTAAATGAAAAATTCCACTTTCGACCATTAACGACTTGAAAAACGACAACCATGTCGTTTATAATGACCTTGCAACCAAAAGCGACATCAATGTCGTTTTATTGTCAGGAGGAGCTGATTCCGTTGTCCCCCAAAGTAAGCGAACAGTACAAGAAGGACAAAAAGCACGAGCTGCTGCAAGCGGCAAGGCGCGTGTTTATCCGGGAGGGCTATTCGCAGGCGACGATGCAATCGATCATGAACGAAGCCGGGGTGTCCAGAGGCGCGCTGTATTCCTACTTCGACAATATCGAGCATGCGTTTATCGAAGTGCTGCAGTTCGACGATCGGCAGGACATCCTCTTCTTCGAATTGGCCGATTCCTCGCCCCACTGGCCCCAGATAACCGACTGGGTCAACCGTCAGCGGCACAGCCTGAAGACAGCCGGGCAAACGCTGCTGCTGGCCAAGGCGGAGTTTTTTCTATCCCCCGGATACAGGCTAAATAAAGAAAGCTTCCCGTACATCACGCAGCGTTACTTGCGAATCAAGGAGGCTATCGAATCGGTCGTTGTCAAAGGGACGGAGCGGGGAGAATTCCGGCCTCGACTTTCTCCGGAAGCGGTCGCCTTGTATTTTGTTTCGTTTATGGACGGCTTAATGCTGGATACGTTCCAACTCGGAGCGGAAACCACTCTTGTGAAGGAACAGTTGACCGTCTTCCTCTTTTCGTTGAAAGAATTGCTCCGCCCGATTGACCAGATTTAATTTCCATCCTACCCTAAAGGAGTGCTTGCTATGTTGTTCGAATCGGAAAGAATTGTGTTGAGAAAGGCGACGGCAGCTGATGCGGAGCTGTATCATGCGTGGAGAAACGATTTGGAGGTTATGCGTTCCACAAATCCTTCGCTCGATATCTACGATCTGGAAGAAACGAGGCAATTCGTTCATC
This sequence comes from Paenibacillus sp. A3, assembly GCF_001399685.1. Taxonomy (GTDB): domain Bacteria; phylum Bacillota; class Bacilli; order Paenibacillales; family NBRC-103111; genus Paenibacillus_G. The sequence continues at coordinate 50,357 of NZ_JTHN01000052.1, read as the reverse complement.
AAGTCATCCTGGGCTCCCCTTCCTCCAAAAGCTACATTCTGATCGATAAAATCTCGGAAACGCCGTTCGGGATTACTTCTTTAATCAACATCGATTCCAAAAACCGGAATGCCGAATGCATCATCGATATCGGCAACAAAGCTTATTGGGGTAAAGGCTACGGAACCGAGGCCTTAAAGCTGCTGCTTGACTATGCGTTCCTGGAGCTGAACCTGCACCGGGTCTCGTTAAGAGTATTTTCCTTCAACGATAGAGCGATCAAGCTCTATGAAAAACTGGGCTTCCAGCGGGAGGGAATTTCCCGGCAAAGCTTGTTCAGAGAAGGGGCATGGCACGACATTATTCATATGGGGCTGCTTCAGCATGAGTACGTCAACGGCTGCCCCGATGATTTCGAAGCAGCCGTTACAAAAGCCTGATCTGGCGGATCCATCCCCCGCATTTCATTTAATTAAGGGTCAATTCCACCCTGCGGCTGCCGTCCTTGAAGACGTAGAAACCTGGGCTCAATTCCAGTTTACCCGGCTTGGATAGCAGTCCGGGGTACCGCTCTACTTCTTTTCTCGTGCCGTTGCCGCCCGGGGGTGAAGAATTCATCTCAGGGACAACAAACTTTCCGCCCTGCTTCACGGCAGTTTGGGCGACGGCGATAAAGTCCGGATCGGTCGAGTACGATTCGACGATCAGATCCTCTCCCTCCTTGTAGTACGTAAACGTGACCGGAAACTGGTCGAGCTTCGTTTCGATTGTTCGCTTCGTTTCGGACGGAGTCTCCAGCGGAAGCCACGCTTTGGAGCGTCTGTGGATGCTTGCATCCGACAAAAGCAGCTTCATCGGCGCTTGGGACCAATCCTTGGACCATTCCGGAAGCTGAAAGCGGAGATACCAGCCGCTCTTTTCCGTAGACCAGCTTCCTCCATCAATCGTTTTACCGTTCAGCACAAGCTGTATGGTATCGTAATTTACTCTCTCCAGATCCGGGGATTTGGTCTCGAATTTATTATTATACATCAAACGAACTTCCAGCGGAGTTACGACAAGCTCCTTCAAATCCATATCCGAATCGTTAGCAACCGTCGTCGGATCAAGCGGTTTGCGGAACGTCGCTTGGCTCGCTTTTCTTCCATCGGCTTCCAATGACGTCTCCCACGTCCCTTCGAGCGTTTGTACCGTGTCCAAATAGGTGAAGTACAGCTTGGCACTCTTCAGCTCGGAATCCGACAGACGCCATGTGTTTTGCTGGAGCAAAATCCCCGATTTCTCCGTCGGCAATGTCGCGGAATAGCTCGAATCTAGCCGCTTCTCCCCTACCTTAACGAACAGCCCCGGATTCAGCTTTCCATTCTCCGGTCCGCTGATCGGAATTTCATAGCGCAGCGTAAGCTTGTCGCCTTCCCTTGCGACTGAAACGATCTCAAGCGTTCCGAAACGGGTCCGGCTGTCCACCCGGTCCCCATCCTTTAGCGACATCAAAATTGCGTCAAGCTCCGTATCTTTGTATTTGTAAAATATCAGATTTTTCAGCGACAGCTTAAGCCGATCCTTCTTGTTTCCCAGTCCATTTTGCGTTTCCAGCAGGCCTACCATCCGGTTCGGCGAATCCGCTTGGCGGGCGAGGACGTTCAGCGGCATCGTTTCGCCTCGGGAATTCGTTATCGTTTTGTACTCGAAATCAACGATGTGATAGTCTGGCATTGACGGAACGTCTAAGGTAAACATAACATCCGTCCGGCGGTCGTCCGTGACAACACCATGAAGAGCCAAAGACGCGCCCGCCGACGTTACCGTGATGTCCAGCGGGTTGCCCAAGCCGGACTCCATTGCGGTCGTAAAGCCCAGCCGGTCAAACAGCACCGGCCAGCCCATCGATACCCCGGCAACGACCGGCGCAGCCACGATGACCGAGGATACCACAATAGCCAAAGGGATAAGACGCTTCCGGCTGCGGGCCAAACTTCTGCTTCTCGGCGCTACAGAAGCATTTTGCAGATTCGTACTCGTTTGAATTCTTTCCCACATCGCCTCAAAATCCGGAAGCTTGGGACGTTCCTTGCGCGCAAGCTCCAGCAATTGCTCTTCCGTCAGCTTATTCAAGACATTCCGCTCCTTTCAAATCTGGATTGCTCTTTCCCAGCTCTCTTCTCATCTGCCGCAGCCCTCGGTTCAATCTGGATTTTACCGTACCCGGCGGGATATTCAGCGTCTCTGCAATTTCCTGCAAGCTCAGCTCGTGAATATACCGCAATGTCATTACCGTCCGATTCTTGACCGGCAATGCCCGGAGCCACCGCTCCGTCTCCAGCTCGGTTTCTTTCCGCTCCAGCGCTGCGTCCGCCGCTTCCGAATCGCGTCTGCGCTCCAGCAGAAAATGCTTCAGCTCCTTCAGCACGCCCCGCTTCCTGCGGTCCAGATGGCTTTTGCACATATTCACGGCGATCCGCAGCAGCCATGGCTTGATCCGTTCGACGCCTTGCCGGTCCGTCTGGAACACCTTCAGAAATACCTCCTGGCAGATGTCCTCCGCATCGGCGGCGTTGTGCAGCATATAGTGGCACAAATAGTACACGTCCCTGCGGTAAGTATCGAATAACTCCCGGTCGGTCAACCCTCGCTCCCCCCTTTCGCGTTACACTAATAAGACAAACAAATGGGGATTTCGGTTCGTTTTTCCAGAATGAAAAAAAAGACCGATCCTCCCGAATCGGTCATGCATGGCAATCAGCCTATTCTGGCTGCTCGAGATCGTTCTTCCATTGCTCTAGCTGTTCTCTGAGTTTAACATCGATGGATGCAAGCCGCAGCCAACTGCAAACCAGCGCATAAGTAAAGAAGCAATAGCCTTCTTCCGGAATCCGCTCCATGAGCCGAAGAAACAATTCGGATACCGCTTTTTCCAGCTCGGGATCGCCTTGCGCCTCATAAGCCAAAACGGCCACCGCCGCATTGACCGGCCAGTCCGACTGACCATAGCATAGGGAAAGCAAGGGTTCGGAAGGCTTGGACGGGCTAAGCTGCGCCATAAGGAATACCGCCGCATACTGAATGCGCTGGAGCCAGCGCCAGCTCGATACCGATTCGGGCGGCTTCGGCGGATGAGTCAGGACGGCGAATAAGTCCGGCAGGTGCGCAGGGGTGAGACTTTGGGCAAGTTCGCCGGCGGTGCGGTACCAACCCTCGATTTGGTACGGAGTCATCGCCAATCGGCGTGCGGCATCGGCTGCTTGGACCGACGGCTTGGGCATAGCCGGCTGTGCGATGGGCCCCTCGTAACTCCATAGCATAGCGCCGTTCTCCGCGATTGGCTGCCTTGGGTCCGGCTCCGGGACGTTGTCGATGGTCAAATTCAGCTTGGGCGGATGAGCGCTTCTGCCAAATTTGTTCAAATAAAGCTCCATCGCACGGATCGCGCTCGGCGCCTCCAGATGATTAATCGTCAGGCTGATCGTCCCGCCGCTTTCCAGATCCGGGCTTTGCTCCGCCACTTGACGCAGCACGTTGATGGTGGCTTCCCGCGGCTCCGGGATGTAATCGACAAAAGGAAGCTCGGCGATCGACAATAACGGCTTGAGCAGCTCTCTCGCTCTGCCGTTCGAAGCGTTCGCCTTATAATAAGCTTCGATTTTCCCCAAGCGCTCGGCGTCTTGTTTGATCATATATTCGCAGTAAAGGATGGACGGCATCGCCCATTCGTGATCGGGCTGAATATTCGCAGCCTTGTTGTAAGCTTTCAGTGCTTTTTTGTATAAACCGTTTTCCAGATACAGATCGCCCAGATCCAGATAGCCGGCCTCTTTCCCGGGGTCGAGCCTGCCTGCTTTTTTGTAAAAGCCGGCCGCCTTGCGGATGTTGCCCTGGGCTCTGAAGCAGAGCGCCATCCCAATGGCCGTATTCCAGCATTTATTCAGCTTGTAGGCCGTTTTGGCTGCCGCAAATGCGGCCAGAACATCCTCCTGTCTCCGGTGCATCGAAGATAGCAGCCAGAACAACATATAAGCTTTAGGATGCGCCTGGCATATCTTTCGGAGCACGGACACTAAAGCGGCGAGCACCTGGTGCCGTTCGTTTCCTTCCAGCAGATCGAGGGATCTCATCACTCCGCTGACGAATCCAATGATCGTATCCGCTTCGATATGATCCACCCCGGCGATTCGCGTCTCCCATTCGCATACCCACACCAGATAAGGGACCTCGGGCTTTACTTTGATCACCTGTCCCAAAAGGCCAAAAGCTTCGTTAAAGCTGTTCACCCGGGCGTAAATATAAGCTCTTACCGCCAGAACGGCGAAATAATTGTTGTCTTCGACCGGCACAAAAGGCAGCAGGTCTTCGCCCGAATCAATCCAATCGTTCAAGGATTGGAGCCATTCGACGTTAGCCGGATCGGTCGACAACGCACAGGCCAGATGATACAAAGCGTGCTGGAAATCCCCTTCGCTTCGAGCCGCCTTATAGATGTCGAAATCCTGCTCGGGCGAAGGAAAACAGTGTTCTCCTTCGGTATGTGCGTGTTCCAATGCTCTCACTCCTACGTAAAATATTGTTTCGGCAGCACCGCTTCCAATTCCTTCAGCAGCCGTTTGCTTTCCTCCGTACGGAATTGCTTCAGCGCGAAGATCGCTGCCATCCTTCCGTTATGCATCCCGTTTTGGGCAACCTCGAACAAAGCACGGGCCGCCGGCGTATAATTTCTTTTTCTTAGGAGCATAACGGCTTTTTCCTGAATAAACATATCATCCGAGGTCAGATAGCGGCAAATCCGTTCCGATTCCGCATAAGGCATGATCGTCAATTTGGAAAAAATAAGCTGCTGCATGTAATCCTCGTCAAGCTCTTCCTGCAAGAGGAGTCGATCAATCTCTTGAATGACATTGAGGTCAATCTCGCTGTGCGCATGCTGCTCGTCCCGGTCGGACACGACAGGGTAATCCCGCTCCAGCAGATCCCACTCCGCTCCGGGAGTTTGCAGGCTCTTCGCGATGAACCGTTCCATATGCCGGAATCCCGGCGATAAATCGGTCTCTTCGTGATTCAAGTAGCCTATTTTATCTCGCAGCGGGCCGTCGGTATACAAGCCTATGTAATTGGACTGATCGTCCGTAAGCAGCGGGCAGATGCCCCGGTGACACGCCAAGTCCTGTAAAAAATCCAGCATTTCCACGATTTCTTCCGTAGTCAGAATACGATATACGTATTCGTCCATATTCCAGCATTCCTGATATTGACTTAAGCTTAGTAGCGTCTGGTCTTCGATATCAATGGCATGCTCCTGCTTTAAAAACCCGGGATCGAACGGCAGCCTGCTGTTGAATTTGAAGCGCTCGGAAGTTTCCATGCCCTCTCCTCCTCTGTGGCGTTATCGTTAAGCTCCCCAAAAAACGAACTCTACCTTTTATCGGCCGCTCCCCAGTAAAATGTTAGTTTTAGGAACGGATTGTAAGTTTCCCCGCAAAAAAACAAGCACCCGGCAGCAACTACCGCAGTGCTTGTTTCCATGTGAGACGTTTATTTTACTTCAAATTCAGGCCCCGTATATTGCGAAGGAATCACAATTTCACCGGATTTGATTTTCTCCGTAAATTCGGCGATCTTGTCCTTCACTTCCTGCGGAACGGTTGGAGCAAGCGCCAGACGGACCGCATCCGGATTTTCGAGTCCGATCTTCACGACCGTGTTCGGCTTCCATTTGCCTTCGGCCAGATCCTTGATTGCGCCGTATACCGTGAAGCTGGCATCGGAAATCGCGGAGCCGATGAAGACGTCGGGCGCATCCGCATAATAATCGCGCACGTTGCCGAATTGGAACACGCCATTCTCGCGCGCGGCTTCCGTCACGCCCGAACGGGCAACGTTCAACATAGTGAAGATCATATCCGAGCCGGCAGCGATTTGCGCTTGCGCGACTTTTTTAGCCAAAGCGGCATCGTCCTGGTTACCGGTGAAGGTGGTCAGGAATGCTGCATTCGGATTCGTGTATTTCAAGCCCCCGGCAAATGCGGCACGCCCATGAAATCCGGGAGTGACCCGCGCGCCGGAAATATGCGAAACGACATTGGATTTAGTCAGCAGCCCTGCAGCAGCGCCTGCAAGCCATGCGGATTCTTCCTGCTTCACTTGGTAGCTGGACAAATTGTCGCCGGTCAAGTTCGTTTGCGTATTTACAAATTTAATTTTCGGGAATTCCTTGGACACCAATTTTACGGCTTCCGAGCTTTGCCCGGCATGGGCGATGATCATATCGGGCTTCTTCTTGGCCAGCTTGCGCAGCTCATCGGCAATTTTCGCCGTATCGTGCGGGACATTATCCACATAGGTCGCTTTCAGGCGGAAGTCTTCCTTCGCTTTCATCAGTCCGCGGTAAGCGGATTCCATAAAGCCGCCGTCATTGGCAGGACCGGGCAGCAGCAAAGCGACTTTAAGCTTTTTCTGTTTCTTCGCATGCTCGTTGCTGGCCTCCGCACTTGAGAAGCCGGATGAGAATATCAGGATCATGATGGCTAAACTCGACAAAGCCAGCTTTGAAAGAAGTTTTCTCAAGATGCTTTCCCTCATTCCAAAAATTAGTTTTGTCCGGACACAACCGAGAATAAACCAGACTTCGATTTTTGTCAAATAGTGACGAAAAATAAATTTTCTATGTCGAAAGTCTATGAAACCGGTCCAAAACAGGAATACATTACCATTTAAACGTGACATTAAACCTATCTGCGGATTCCTGCCCCGTCCGAATATAAGTATTTGGATTTAGTTAAAAAGTCTTGTCTTTTCCGTAGGGCTATATTATACTTTGGCGGAAAGCTATACATCCATAATACGACAAAATACGACAATGGCAAACTTTTCGAAAGAAAAGGACGCAAAGCCACGGGCCTAAGGAGAGATTCAATCTACGGCAGCCGGGCCGCCGAAATTTGGTTGGGATCCGTCCATCCTTTTTTTCGGGATGGTTTTTTTATTGCACTTTAACGCAATGGAGGATGCTTGTGAGATGCAGTTTCTACAAAATGTAAAAATCCGCACCAAAATCTTGGGGCTGCTCAGCCTCGCGATCGTATTTCTGCTGGTCATCGGCATTACCGGTTACGTGGTCATGAAGACGATGGGGAACAACGCGCGCGCCATGTACGAGGAGAAGCTGGTTCCCAACACCCTTGTCGAAGCTTTGCTGTTCGGCAACTCGCAGATGGATTCCCTGCAGCTAGAAATGCTGCTCACCAAGGACGAAGCGTTCATCAAGCAAATCCAGCAGCAAATTACCCAAACGCGGGACAAAAACCAAGCAGTGCGCAAGCAGCTGGAGCAGCTTCCGTTATCGGAGCGGGCACAGGAGCAGTACCAAGCCTTTATCAATTTGATTCCGAAAAATAACGAAGCAAAGAAAAAAGTCGACGCGCTCGCGGTCGCGAACAATAAAGAAGAGGCGTATAAAGAATACGTCACCTCCTTCAAACCGATCCGCGCCGATATGATCAAGAATCTGGAAAATGTCGTCAAATACAACGAAGAAGACGCCAAAGTGTTCTACGAGAAAAGCATTCAAAGCTCCAAATTCGCTACGACGGTTATCGTGGTCGTTACTTTATTGGCCGTGCTGCTGTGCTCGTTGATCGGCTATGGCATAGCAAGCATGATCACGCGCCCGATCCGCCATATTCAACAATTGATGGCTCAAGCGCAAGACGGGGATTTAACGGTTAGCGGTACCTATCGGTCCCGAGACGAAATCGGCCTGCTCACCAACGATTTTAACGGGATGATCGCCGGTTTAAGAACGCTTATCGTGAAGATCAGCATGGAAGCGCAAAATTTATCCGCCAGCTCGGAGCAATTGCTCGCCAGCTCCGAACAATCCACTCAATCGACCAACCAAGTGGTGCAGGCGATTCAAGAAATTGCCGGCGGCGCCGACCAGCAATATCAAAGCACGACGGAAAGCGTTCGGGCTATGGAGGAAATGGCTACAGGCATTAACCGGATCGCCGAATTTTCCAGCAGCGTTTCCGCGATGTCCGCAGAAGCTTCCAAAGAAGCGGCAGAAGGCAACAAATCGATCCAAAATGCCGTGTCTCAGATGGATTTGATCCGCACCTCGGTCAGTGAATCCGCTCAGATGGTCAATCAATTGGGAATCCGCTCCCAAGAGATCGGACAGATCGTCGACGTCATTACGGATATTTCCGCACAAACGAATCTGCTCGCTCTCAATGCCGCTATCGAAGCGGCAAGAGCCGGGGAGCACGGGCGGGGCTTCGCCGTCGTGGCGGACGAGGTGCGGAAGCTGGCTGAGCAATCGCGCCAATCGGCCGAGCAAATTTCCGGCATCATTAAGCAGATTCAGAGCGAGACCAAGACGGCTGTTGTGGCGATGGACAAAGGAAGCCAGGAAGTGGAGAACGGCAGTATCGTCATGAAGGAAGCCGGAGAAGCCTTCCGCAACATCTTGGTTGCGGTTCAGGAAGTAGCCAATCAAATGCAAGAGGTATCCGCCGCTTCGGAGGAAATGTCGGCCGGGACCGAGCAGATCACAGCTTCCCTTCATCAGATGAAGAGCATATCGGAAGCCGCCTTCTCAAGGACGGAGAGCGTAGCCGCCGCTTCGGAAGAGCAACTCGCCACGATGGAGGAAATTTCGGATGCCGTCAACGCGCTGACGAAGATGGCTCAAGAAATGCATGACATTACGCTGCGGTTTAAGAGCTAGCCCTCTGCCTCAGTCGCTGCGTTATAAGAAGGCCCTACCGCTTCGCCTAGCGGAAGGGCCTTTCCCGTTATTGTAGTCGTACCCGGTTCCCTGCCTGCAAAGGCTCGCTGGTTTCGACGATGACTTGATCAATCGGCAAGATGCCTTCCCGGACGGCGGTCTGATTCGTGTTCGCATCGGCGGTCCGAATATAGCTCTTGCGCACATAAAAGCCGTTGCCGAGCGGGCCTTTCCTCTCTTCGATCACATAGACGAATTTCCCCTCGCGATCCTTGTGGATAGCCTCATTCGAAATCACAAGCTGCTCGTCAGCCGACACCGATTTTAGCAGCCGGACGGCCGCCCGCTCCCCTCCTTTCAGGCCTTCGCCCTGAACGGCAATGCGGATCGTTTTCATGACCGGAGGTGCATCTTGCTTCTCCCCTACGCCACCTGCCATCTCCATTTGCGTATCAGTGATTTCCTCAATCCGGCCTTCCATCACTTGGACCGTCTGGTCCTTTACCTCCACCTCAATCTTTTCCCCGACGGACAGAAGCGCTGCGAGGTCGGCCGCCACCGGCACGGACATTCCGTAGCCCCGGCTCGCATTGGATACGCGGACAACCGACTGGCCCGGCGTAGAAGGAAGCCCCTCGGTCGCGCGGACGCTTGTGACGATTCCGTCAAACGGAGCTACAATTTGACGCTGGGCCGCCAAGTCTTCTTGCAATGCTTGAATCTTGCGTTCGCGGACGTCGATGTCGAGCTGCCGCGATTCGATATCCCGCTTGGCCTTGCCGATCACCGTAGAATCCCCGGTCCGGTTCGCTTCGACGAAGCTTTCGAACAGCCCTTCCAGCTGCAGCTTTTGCTGTTTCAAGGCGGTTTGCTCATCCGCAATTTGCCGATCGGCCGGTTTGCTGTCATACGTAATCAGCGGCTGGTCCTTGACGACGGCATCCCCCGCTTTGACATGAACGGCCTTCACCTTCCAGCCGGTCTCATTCTTTAATTCAGCTTCCTCTACCGGCTTAAGCGTACCGTTCGCTTCGATGCTGTGAACCAGCTTTCCCTTAACCGGTGTTTCCGTCCGAACCTTGGGCAGCGTGATCGCCTGCAGCGTATTGCTGAATAACGTGAGCACGAGCAGCAGACCGAAGAACGCCCCCGAAACCGCCACCACTTTTCGTTTTTTGCGAGCCTCCGCCAGCTCCATCCCTTGCGGCTCCACCGTATGCATCTCTCCTATCCTTTAATGCCGGATGACTGGATTCCTCTGATAAAATAAGACTCCGCATACAGAAACAGCAGAACAACCGGGCTCATGTAGAGCAAAGAAGCGGCAAAACCTAAGCCCCGCGCCCCCTCCTGAATGCTCGCCAAATAGACGGATAGCGGATGCCGGAGCGGGTCCTCCAAAAAAATAAGCGGCTGCTCGACCATGTTCCAGTAATCTACGAACAGTAAAACCGTCAGCGCCGCCAGTCCCGGCTTCACCAGCGGCAGAACGATCGTAAGAAAAATCGTTCCGGCTCCCGCTCCGTCCAGCCGGGCGGCTTCGATTAGCGGAGCGGGAATGTGCAGCATGAACTGCCGCAGCAGGAATACGCCGTAGGTCGCAAATACGCCCGGCAAAATAATGGCGGCGACGCTGTTCAGGATGCCGAGCTTATCAGCCATAATATAGTTAGGTACCAGCGTCACCTGAAACGGCATCAGCATCGCCATAATATAAATAAGAAACAACGAGTCCCTGCCGGGAAACCGAAGCATGGCGAAAGCATAGGCCGCCAAGGCGGCAACGGCCGTTTGACCGAATACGATCGGCATGACCATGAGCACGGAGTTCCAGAACAGAAACAAAAACTTCGGAGACTGGATCAGCACTTTGTTAAATTGCTCCAGCGATACCCAATCGGGGATGAGCTTTAAATTGACAAATTCGTGTTGTCTTCCGGAATCCGCGCCCAGCATTTTTCCGACCAGATCGTAGTTAATGCCGATCTCACGCTCCGTCATGAGCGAATTCGTGAAGGTAATCCCGATAGGGAACAGCATCACCAGAGCAAGGACGAGCAGCACGAAGGTCATCAGCCATTTTTGCAGCAGCGCCGCTTTCTTCTCCCCCAGCTTCATTCCATAAACCTCCGGAAACCGCGTTCCATCCTGAATAATCCAAGCGCGATGATCATAATACAGCCGACCATAAGGCTTGCTGCCGCCGTTAGCTTCTGAATATCGAGCGAAAGAAACATATTGTTCATGTAATGCTGGAGCATATAAATGCTGTCGTGCGGATAGCCGCCGGCCAGCAAGTACGCTTCCCTGAACACTTTGAACGAATTCATAATCGACATCAGAACGACGAAAAACATCGTCGGAATTAAATAGACAAGGGTAATCCGCAGCTTCGTGAACGGCCCCGCCCCTTCAAGACGGGCGATTTCGTAATAGCTCTCGGGAATCGCTTGAACCCCAGCCAAAAACAAAATCATGTTGTACCCGATGTTCTTCCATATATAAATCGCCGTGATGACGACGATGGCCCATTCCGATTTCATCCAGTCGATCCGCTGAATCCCGAAGCGGTCCAGCCACCCGTTGACCGCACCGTTCCAGTCGAAGCCGATTTGCCAGATCAGCACGATCGAGGCGACCGGCACGACAAGCGGTAAAATATAGGCAGTTCGCAGCCATTGGCGAAAAAACACATTTCCGTTCAAAAGCAGCGCCAGCCCTAAAGAAATAGCGATCATCAACGGTACGCTGACGGATGTAAAGAGAGCGGTGTTCCACGCGGCATTCAGAAACGAACCTCTGGCCAGCAGCTCCTGATAATTGGCGAGGCCTACGAATTTTCCGTCCATCGTGCCGTCCATAAAGGAGTAAACGAGCCCCATTACAAACGGGATTGCATAAAAAAGCGCAAACCCGCCAACACTCGGCGCAAGGAACAGCAGAGCCAGTACCGTGTCTTTCTTGAGGAATGCGGGAAATTTCATGCCGGCCTCCATGCAAAACGCGGGAAAGCCAACGGCGCCCCCGCGTCCATGCCCTTTATTCGTTCAAATTTCCCCTGTTTACGACGACGTCGCAGGCTGGACTACGCTCGCAGGCGCGGAGCCTGCCGGCACTTGATCCGTTCCGGATGGCTTCGCTTCCGCCGGAGCTTTGCTCCCTCTCACCGGCCCGGATTCGGATGATGGCTTGCGTTCCGACCCCGCCTTTCCGCCTGACGACGGTGCCGCTCCCGGAGAAACCACAGTACCTTTTGACTCCGCTGCTCTCGGAGAAGACTTGCTGTCTGCAGAAGCCCTGCTCTCCGCCGTTCCTTTGCTTTCCGCCGGAGCCTTCGCATCCGGTGACGCTCCAACCCCGGACGACGCTCCGCCTCCGGGCGATGCGCCAGCAGCTGCCGTGCCTCCTGCCGGCGATTTCTCATCGTTCGTCCCTTTATCTCCGGCCGCTGTTTTATCGTCGGTGGAGGTTTTATCCTCCGACAGCGTCTTGCTCTCGGTCGATGTCTTGCCCTCCGTCGATGAACCGTCCTGCTGCCCGGTCTTTGTCTGATTTGCAGAGCTGCCTCCCTTATTACCTTGCTTAACGGCACCGCTGCTGCAAGCGGCCAACATCGCGATTAAGGTGAAGCTGAGCAGTAGCACTCCTGTTTTTTTCATCTTGTCTCTCACTCCTTTGTTATTGTCCATGCCTATTCTCAGTTATAAATGGAGGATGTAACGAAAACTTCTCCAACTTGTAAATAAAATGTTTCCGATCTTCTCATTCGTTCAAGAAAGTCGTCGCCCGATTCTGAATTAGCTTTGCCACGTCCTCCGCGGACTTTTGGCCCTTGAAGAAAGCTTCCGACTCTCTGATAATAATGTCTTCCAGCTTGGAAGGCTTGAACGCCACCTGATAAACGGCCCCCGACAGATGCTGCTCCAATCCCTGAAAATCCGCTTCGGTCACTTTGAACGTCTTGCCCTTGAGCGGTCCGAGCTCATGAGCCTTGACGGTTCCGGTTTGAAGCAATTGCTTCACCTGCTTGTGAAATACGGCTTTGTTCAGAGGAAAGCCGGCTCGTTCCGGTGAAGGCTGCATCTCCTCGGACATCAGAAATTTGATAAAATCCCAGGCTTCCTTCTTCACGGCGGATTTCTCGTTTATGCCCATCGTCCGGTAAGTCCGGAAAAAATCTCCGGCTTTTTGGCCCTCCCCCTTCGGTCTGGAATACAGCTTGGGTTGAGCGAAATTTTCCTTCGGCGTCAAAATATAATCCGCGGGCGAGACGATATCCGTCATTCTGAAATACGCTTGGCGCGGCTCTTCCGTCACGACCTTCTCGTCAAACATCGATTTCACTTGCTTCATTAAGTTGATAAAGGGCTCAGATTGGAAGTTAGCTTTCCGGTTTACCTGATCAACATACAAGGAAAAATTATTTTTCACCATTTCATTTAACAGTCCGGCGGGATAGCTCATAAAACCATAACGCTGATCCCCTTTTTTCGCCAGCGCTTTGGCGGTCTCGCTGAATTCGCTCCAGGTCCAACGGGCGTCGTCGAAGGTCACCCCCGTTTTCCGGATCGCCTCTTCGTCCCCGACAAGACCGTACAAGAAGAAATTGATCGGCATCCCGTAGACGCTGCCGTTCAGCTTGATCCCATCCAAGATGTTGTGAAAATATTGATCCTTCTTGAACTCGGGGTCCTTCTCCATCATGTCGCTCAAATTGGCAAGCACTTTCTTATTCACGTAGGTATCCATAGGCAATCGGTCCATCTCCACCAGATCCGGCCCTTTCCCGGATAACATCTGCGTGTTCGTCTTTTTTATAAAGTTTTCCAGATTCTCCTCGCCGCGACTATCGTCCGTCGGGACATAGTGAAGCTGGATCTCGATATTCGGGTGCTTTTCCTCATATTTGCGCTTCGCGTCTTTGAAAAAATCGTCCTCAAAAAACGTCGAGAGCACAACCGTCTTTTTGCCGCCCTGCGTTTGAGCGGCTTCGGCGGTCTTGCTTGCCGTTTCCGCTTGCGCTTCGTTCTTGTTCGGGCCACCCTCCGGCTGCGCCGCTCCTCCAGGGCCTCCACCGGCGCTGCAGCCCGTCGCCGCAATCATCAATAGGCAGCCGCTTAGGCTTAGCCATGCTTTTCTCATGTTCTGTTCCTCCTGTTAAGAGCTTTTCAATTTCAATTCATCTACCGTCACAAACGAATAGCCTTCTTCCTGCAACTCCTCGATCATCTTGGGCAGCAATTCGATCGTATTGCTCAGATCGCCCTTTTTGCCGCCGAAGCTGTGCATCAGAATGATGCCCCCGGGCTTCAGATTCGCTTTGACGTTCTTCAGCATGTTCTCCGGCGTCGCTCCCGCCCAATCCCGCGTATCGACATTCCACAGCACATTATGCTGACCGTTTTGCTCGATGGCTTCGGTTACTTTTTTGGAGACCGCTCCGTAAGGTGTCCGGACATACTTGGGGAACTCGCCCGTTGCGTTTTGGATCACCTTGTTCAGCTTGACGAGTTCATTCTCGATTTGCTGCCCGCTCAGCTTGGTCAGATCCTTGTGGCTCCATGTATGATTTCCCAGCGCATGCCCTTCCTTGACAATGCGGGATAGAACGTCCGGGTGTTTCTCCGCCTGATAGCCGACGACAAAAAAAGTCGCTTTTGCTTTATGCTTTTTCAAGATATCCAAAATTTTGACGGTATATTTCGCATCCGGGCCATCGTCAAAGGTCAATGCGACCTGCTTCTCCTTCTTTGGCGGCTTCAGGTTCGCCTGACTCTGAATTTGCTCTCCCTTTACTTCTCTAACTTTTGCCTCCGTCTGGGGAAGCATCGCATCGGCGATGAAATAGCCGGACAGCACCGCGAGCACAACGATACCGATCCGTAAACGCAGCAGTCGTCTTGTCCTCTTCATCTCGTTCTACCTTTCTATGAAATTTGTTTCCATGAACCTAGTTATAAGTCAGCCTTGTTACCAAAACTTCTCCGAGTTGTAAACAAAATGTAACCGAGATGGACAACGATAGACAACATGGTACAAAATCCGGCAAAATAACGGGTCCTCAGGTTTTCGTTGTGGACAATGTGAGAGTTGAATAACGCAAAAAGTCCCTGACCAGTCGTACTGGCGGGACTTTTTTTGAGAAATATTCACCTTGAACCACACCTGCTATCCTCATGCGCGGCAAGACACGGGGACGCTTCACTTAAATTCGATGATAAAAAAGGAGCTGTTCTGGGAAAAAGGGGCGGGACTCGGAGCGCTGACGACAGGACGAGATTCGTACAATTTCCTGCCGTTCAGCAGCATCCTCCGGTTGTCCGGACTCCACTCGATTTGCTCGGGAACGATTCCCTTGTAGATTTCTTTTTCGTTCATGATATTGTTTCCTTGCAGCTTGGCCACGTACAGATTTTCGCGGCCTTTGGAGTAGGCGATATATTTGCGATCGCGCGAGAGCTGAAACACGCCGCTCCGTTCAAGCAAAATCGTTGTCTTCGCATTCCGGCGGTCGAATAACGTTAACGAACCTTCCTCCCCGACAAAGACGATTTGATCGTCATTCACAAAATCGCCGTTTCCCTCGCTGCTTACGGGATGCTCATACTGGCTTACGAAGGCATCGCCCTGAAATGAACCGAAAACGATGTATGCCTGACGAGCCGCTATTTTGAAAAGTAACGCGCTCGCCCCGTCATCCGAAACCTGAACGGAGTAAAAATGATGGTTCTCCGTTTTTCCAGGGAACTTGAATTCCTTTGCTTCCTGACGCGTCACGTCATAAACGCCAATGACAGCCTCCTGGTTCCCGTTCTCTTGCACAAAGGAGACGTAACGCCCGTTATTCGACCACGACATCTGTCCCGACACGACAACACCCTCTTTGTTGGCCCATTCCCGCAGGACGGTTTGCTTTTGATCCGCCAAACGAAGCAGCATTAATTTCTCTTTGCCGCCGGTCTGAACGGAAAACGAAGCATACGCGCCGTCCGCAGATACTTTGACGCCGTGCACAAATCCATGGATATCCGGCAAGGGCTGCCGGGTCTTGAGTTCGTAGTCCAACTGCTCGAAGCTTCGCTCCCGGCCTCTTTTACTAAAATATCCAAGCACATGCTCCTTGTCGGTCCAGCCGTACAGCTCGCCCTCCTCGTTCTCCGGCAGCCTATAAATTTTGCTCACTTCGAATGTCTCGCCTAAGCTCTGCAGCTCGCGGCCTTCTTCCGCATCGGGAATAATAACGGTCTTCGATTTCAGCGCCCCCGTACAGCCGGTGACGATAACGGCCAGCAGAACATACGCCGCCGCCCACAGGAATATCCGCTTCATTCTGTATTTCCTCTCTTCGGCTTCGTGTAAGGGAGTTCAATCGCCACGCTCGTTTCCTGATCGGCGCTCCGGATCTCGATGCTCCCCTGATGGTCGTCAACAATCGCTTTGCAGATGCTGAGCCCTAAGCCGCAGCTGCCCATCTCTTTGGACTTCCGCATATCGGCCCGGTAGAACGGCTCGAAAATTTTCGCCAAATCCTCCGGGCGGATGTCTTCCCCTTGATTCGCAACCGTCATGTGCACGCGGTCTGTGACAAGCCTCGCCTTGACCGAAATCGCCGTATGCGCAAAGCCGTACTTAATCGCATTATCGATAATATTGATGAACAATTGCCTTAATTTGGGCTCGCTTCCATCAACCCACAGCCCGTCCTCCACCTCGCAGCGAATCGTTTTCCGGTATCGCTCGGCTTTGAATTTCATGCCCTCGCAGACGTCTTGAAGCAGCCGTCCGGCCAAGACGGGCTCGAACGCTTCCAGGTCGGACGTTTCCTGGGAAAGCTCCAACAATTTAACGACCATATCGTGGAGCCTCTTGCTCTCGTCGACGATATGGTTCATTCCTTTGTCGAAGAAGGCTTCGTCGGTTTGCCCGTTTTCCTTGATCATTTGGGCATAGCCCAGGATGGACGTCAGCGGCGTTTTTAACTCGTGCGTCACATTGTCGAAAAACTGCTTGCGATGGCGGTTCAATTCCTCCAAGCGGTCCCGGTCCTTCTGGATGCGCCCGATTTGGGCCTTGATCTTTTCGATCATCGTACGGAAATTATCTGCCAGCCGGCCGATTTCGTCTTTCCTTCGGAACGAAAGGCGGATATCCAGATTGCCGTTCGTCACTTCCGTCGAAGCCTTGGTCAGCTTGACGATCGGGATCGTGATGTTGCGCGATAAAATATACGAAAAGATAAACGCAGCAGCGAAGATGGCGATCGTAACGTACGAAATAACATCCAAAATATGCCTGCTCTGCTCATACAGCAAGGAGAAGTCTTTGGCGAAGCGCAAAATCCCAACCTTTTTCCCATCGATGACGACCGGGTACGAGTAGTAAGCTTCCGCCGTGCTGTCCGTGTAGTTGATTGTGTACGAGGTTTTGCCGTTCAAGGCATGGTCCAGATCGTCGCCCGTCTTATTGGAATTCTTCCAGTTACCCGATGCATAGATCAGCTCGCCATTCACGCCGTAAGCGCTAATCTCGCTGGAAGTAACCTGCCGAAGCTCTTCCACCACGTCTTTCGCCATTTGGCGGAAATAGATCTCGTCGTTGCCGAAATGATTGATCATAAAAGCCTGCTTCACATAGACGCTGCTGTTCTTCTTGAGGCCGATCAAATCTTGGGTAATGATCTTCTCGTTGCTGGTCTCGATAATCTGCACGATAAAGTGATTGAGCAACAAAAACGAGGCGGCAAAAATAACAAAGAGTCCCAACAAAAATTTTACTTTGATGGTCGGAGCCGGGATCATACCTTTAGTCCACCTGTTTGTCAAATTTATACCCCACCCCGAACACGGTCACGATCACGTCGCCCGCCTCCAGCTTTTTGCGCAGCCGTTGGATATGAATATCGACCGTCCGCGTATCGCCGACATATTCGTAGCCCCATACGAAGTCCAGCAGCTCCGTCCGGGTAAAGATTTTGCCCCGGTGCCGGTACAGCGTCATCAGCAGATCGAACTCCTTGGGCGTCAGCTCGACGATCTCGTTATTTTTCCGGACCAGCCGCTCGCTTTCGGTGATTTCAATATTTTTGAAGCGGACCGGCTCGTCGGCCGATTCCTCCGCAGGTTTATGGGCCTGGGTCATTCGCCGAAGTATCGTCCGGATGCGCGCGATCACTTCCCGGAGGTCGAACGGCTTCGTAATATAGTCGTCAGCGCCAAACTCCAGGCCGACAATTTTGTCCGTAATGTCCGATTTGGCCGTCAGCATGATGATCGGCATGTTCCGGGTTTCCGTGACCTTTTTGCATATATCGAGCCCGCTGACGTCCGGGAGCATCCAGTCGAGCAGCAGCAAATCCGGCTGGAAGTGCTCGATGGCCTTGAGCCCGTCCGCTCCGGTATGGGCGATAGACGTAAGAAAGCCATCTTTATTCAAGCCGTAGGCCAGCAAGTCCGCGATCGCTTCTTCGTCTTCGATTATTAAAATTTTCACTTTGTCCATCTTGTCCACTCCATTCTACCGAACATGGTAGCATACCTCGTGGCTTTCGATCCACTTCGATGTTAAAAGCGCCAGATTTGGCTGACAAAACGTGCGGGCTCTTTTACAATTTTGGATATAACGGCTGTAACGAAAACGGGGCATGCGGGCACTAATATGTGAGAGAAGAAGCTTTTACGAAACCGAGCCGACAAGAAGGTGCGTTAATGTATGATCCGATAACGAAGATCTATCTGCTTTATTATGACGATTTGTATCGCTTCCTGGTTACCCGGT
The DNA here is from genome assembly GCF_001399685.1 of Paenibacillus sp. A3. Classification (GTDB taxonomy): domain Bacteria; phylum Bacillota; class Bacilli; order Paenibacillales; family NBRC-103111; genus Paenibacillus_G. Next base: position 31,885 of record NZ_JTHN01000052.1, on the reverse strand, counting down.
ACCCGAATCCCGACCATATCGATGACATGATACAAAATACGTTCCTCGAAGCGCTCCGGCATATGGACAGCTTCAAGGGCGACTCTTCGATCAAAACGTGGTTGTTCGGCATCGCCAAGCATCAGCTGTACCGGAGCCTGCGAAAAAACAAACTTCAGCTTCCGCTGGACGATTCTCCCGAAGCAGAGCTCGCTGCCTATACGGATTTTAGCGACAAGGTGCTGGCTGAGCAAATCATGGAACGGTTGAATCGGCTCGATCCGCCCCATCGGGATATTATGCGGCTGCGGCTGCTCCATGGGCTATCTTTCAAGGAAATTGCGCAATTGACCGACCGGACCGAAACGTACTGCCGCGTTAATTTTTACCGGATGAAAGAAAAGCTGAGAAAGGAGTACGGCGAGGATGAACACATGTAGTATCGTGAAAGATTTAATGCCGCTCTATGTGGAGGGGCTCGCGAGTGAAGAGAGCGCCATGCTTGTGGAACGGCATATTACGGATTGCGAGGAGTGCCGCCGCTATTATGAGACGATGAAGCAGGATTACGAGAGCCACGAGCAGAGCCGGCCCGAGCCGGACAAGAAGCGGCAGATTGAGGAGCTGATCGCGCAGCTCGGCAAATATCAGCGCAGGATCAAGCTGGTCAGCGTACTGGTGGCGATGCTGATGACCTGCATCATCAGCGGTGCAGAGGTTCACTTTCTGTCAACGATTCCGTTCCTGATCCTCACTCCATTCGTGTGCCGCTTGTACTACTCCCGTTCGCTGCCGATTGTTGCGTCAACAATTCCGTTCGGCTTGCTCGGCGGGCTGTTAAGCGAGAACAATTCGAGCTACATTCCGTTCTTTACCGTTGTCGCTCTTGTCAATGCGGCGGCCGGCGTCGGGGCTGCGCTGTTGGTAAAGCATGGGCTCAAGCAGGCGAAACTCGTAGCCAAAGCGGGATTAATGGCGCTTGGAGCGGCGATCCTTTACTTCGGCTGCGCCGGTCATTTCTCTTATTGGGGCAATCCGGTCGGATATGCAAAAGCGCTGCTTCAAACGAACGATTACGTCAAGCGGACGTATGAACAAGGGACGCTCGACTTCAAGAAAGTGTTCTTCAACTTCAAAGACAGGCGGCATTACGGGAAGTTCGAGTTTGTGATGAACGGCGTGCGGCAGACGGCGAGCATCGGCTTCTACCGGGACGGCAGCGTGACCGACGAGTATAAATTCAAGCTGGACAACCAATTTAGCGAAGAACGCAGCGACGATTTGAAAACTGCGATTGCCGCTGCGGTCGATCCGATGCCTTCGCTCAACGTGCAAGCTTCTCCGCAAGCCAATCTGGAGATTACGCAGGACGAATTGGACGCCAACTTCTATTATTTGTCCCCCGACAAACTGGACAAAGCGGAGAAGCTGCGGACCAGCGAGAGCGGGAAGCTGCGCTACAAGATCCTATTCGGCGCGTCCGATGCAAGATACGAGAAGATGACGAAGGAAGCGTTTTTGACCAAAAGCGCAGCTATTCTGCGTACACTGCAAGAGCGGAAGCTGAATTATCACAGCGTCGAGATGAAAGCGATGGACCCGAGCGGGAACATTCAAACCGTCGAGCTGACCAAGCTGACAACGGAGCAGGATTTGCACGGCAGCTACCGGACGTTCGATCCGGAGCGGCGAAAGGATCAGCCTTAGCCACAGGTTATAGAACAGAGACACCGGCCCGATGTGGCCGGTGTCTCTTGTTGCGTCCCCCTGCTTCCGCTATCTTGTAAAAATACACACCTTGGCATCGACATTCAAGACTTGCGTTCCGCCGGGCAGGCAAGCCAGCGGATCGTTCCAATGGGTATGACCGCAGAACACGAGTGCTTCCGGCCCGCTTTCCAGTACCGCGCGAATCTCGGGGCTGCCTGCGCATCCCCGCTCCGGCACATCCGGGCTTTGATGAAGCAGCAGCGCATGAGGCCGCTTATGGAGCAGCTTGCGCAAGGCTTGCAGGTAGTCCGCTTCCGTCATCCGGTTCGGCTTGTCCGGTCTGCCGATCACGCCTCCGAGACCGCCCCATGCCGCGCCGCCGAATTCGATGATTCCCGGCAGGTCGATCAGACAGATGTTGCTTCGGCCGGAAAGCTGCCGCTTCTTGTCATCGTCCATCAGGTCGTGATTGCCGGCCACTCCGACGACCCAGCGAAACGTTTCGCCGAATTGAACCCATACGCCCGTCGGGTCTCCGCTGCCTCCTCGCCGGAGGTCGCCATACAGATCGCCGCATAGCAGAACGCCGATCCGATCGGGAGCAATATCGGGGCGTTCGATGCCGATCAGCAGCGACAAATAGTCGGGGAGTCCTTCGCCGAGCATGACGTCTTTCCCATCAATGGTCCGCATCATCCCCTGCAAATCGGAGGTCACGATCAGCGCGTCGACCGATGACGGCAAAGCACTCATCTGCCCCATGTACACAGGCAGCTGCGCTTCCGCGATACCGTCCGAGCTGGCCGCGGTCCGATAGGCGAAGCATTCTACAGGCTCCGCGCCAAGCGATTCGATCCTCATGATCACGATAACCTCTCCCGGTCCGTCACCGTAATCCCTAAAGCTTCAAGGTCCGGAAGAGCTTCCTCTACGTTTCGATCCGGATTCAAAGAACGGATCGCCTCTACACTGATCGCGGGGGCCGCATACAAAGCTTTGACCGGCTCGACCGGAATCGGCATGTCGAAGTAGCCTTCCGCCCAGTCGGCATAGTCCTCCGGCGTTTCGAAGATCGTTCCGAGCAAAAAATCCGAGCCGTCGTCTGCGCCTTTCGGTATCCGTACCTCCCCCATTCTCCACTGCGAATCACCGGTTTCGCGCCATATGCAGAAGGTTACGTCTTCTTTCTCCAGCGCTTCATCCGCGAGGAAAGCCAGCAAAGCTTCCGGCGCCCCATCGTAGATTCCCGGCCATACCGCATACTCGTCTCGGGCGTGCGGGCTTAGCTCGGATTCGTGGTCGAACCCTTTCAAAATGACGCCCTCAGGCGCAAACAAAACGAACAAGTGGTCTCCGGCGCCGTTGTCGATTTTTGCAAGCGAGACGTTTGGACCCCAATTCGAAACAAACGTATGATACCGGAGCCATTCCTCCGGGCATAAAATTACGTTCAACGCCGCAAGAGTCTGCAAACGCCGCTTTAAATCATCCGGCGGCGGCAAAGCAGTCCGTGATGACATCTCAATCCCCTTTCTTCCAGATAAGTTCGGTACGTGCAGCACATGTACCATTTTAACAAAAATGTTGCCGTAAACCCAAACACCGAATAGTTTGGATTAATGCCGCTTTATAAATTCTTCAGAATTCCTTTAGAAATTTCTGCACTCGTTCTGAAGATTTATTCGATACGATGAAGAAAGCAGATGGAGAAGGGAGACATCGGCATGGGCACGCTTCAGGAAAAGCTTCTGTTCTTATATAAGTTTTCACGCGCGCCTCAGCAAATCGGCAGCGTGACGCCAAGCTCCGCGTTTTTGGCGAAAAAGATGGTCGAATCGGTGGCCTGGGAGAAAGTGAACGCTGTCGCGGAGCTTGGCGCCGGTACAGGCGCGATTACGGAATATATTCAGAAGGCCAAAAAGGACAATACCCGCGTTCTTTTGTTCGAAAGAGATGCGGAGCTGCGCAGTCGGTTGCAGGAGAGATTTGCCGACTGCACCTGTTATGACGATGCCCGATGTTTGCAATCCGTTCTACGGACAGAAGGCATCGATTCGCTCGACTGCGTGATCAGCGGACTTCCGTATTTCAATTTCCCGCAAAGCTTGCGCGATCGGCTCCTCAGCGAAATTACGGCCTCTCTCAGACCGGGCGGACGGTTTGTCGCTTTTCAATATTCGCAGCAAATGCGCAAGCAGTTCGGCAGACAATTTGCCATGGAAGGAATTCATTTCGTCCCGTTCAATGTCCCTCCGGCGTTCGTGTATGTTTGCCGTAAGGTGGAGAGCTGACGATGGATATCGTGTCGCTTCTCTCCTGGCTCTCACGGATGGCGACGGGCGAAACGATTCCGTTTCAACACCTCGGCTATCTCATTTATGGCTATGCGCTGGGCTGGCTCGAATCTCCTTATTGGATGATCGTACTACTGCTCGTTTGCGTATTTCTAATCCTACCGCGGAAAGGAAGAGATGACGAACAATGCAAACCATAGTCCGCACTTGGATTGACAATAGCGCCTTGGCGCAGGAAGGACGACTTAAGATCAGCCGGGCAAGCTCGCAAATGCCCGTTCTGGGCCGAATCCGGGAACGGTTCGCGCTCGGGCAGCCGCTCAAGGGACTGAAGATCGTCCTCGCTCTTCCTCTGGAAGCGGCGACGGCCTGTCTCGGGAAGACGCTCCAGGCAGGGGGCGCGGAAGTGGTAACCGGCGGCGGCCCCCTTTCGAACGATGGCGAGATAAGCGCCGCCTTGGCAGCCGACGGGATAACCGTGATCGCCGAATCCGATTCGGAGCCGGCGTCTGCCAAGACACGGCTTATTTGCACCATGGAGGCGGGGCCTCATCTGATCGTCGACGATAACGGGGAACTGATCGGCACGCTTCAGTCGGAGCGCCCGGACTTGCTGGCGGGCATTCGCGGCGGCGTAGCACAGACGAGAGCCGGCTTGCTGCGTCTGACGAGACTGGAAAAGGAACAACGGCTTCCGTTTCCGATGATCGTCCTAGACGATGCCCTCGGCATGGATCCGTTCGACCGCCGGTGCGGAACCGTACCGTCCGTATGGGATGACATGCTGCAAACGGCGGATTTCGCCGCAGCGGGTAAAACCGTCGTGGTCGCAGGCTACGGCCGGCGCGGCAAAGCGATCGCCATGCAGGCCAGAGCCCTAGGCGCCCATGTCGTGGTCGCGGAAATCGATCCCTTGAAGGCGGTCGAAGCTTTTATGGACGGCTGCCAAGTCATGCGCTTGCAGGAAGCTGCATTGATCGGAGACCTTCTGATCACTGCGACCGGAGCTCCGGATACGATCGGCGGGAAGCATTACTTTTTGATGAAAGACGGCGTCCTGCTCTGTCAGGCAGGACTTCCCGGCGGCGAGATCAATACGAACGAGCTTGCGGATATCGCCGTATCGCACCGCACCGTTCGGGAAAATCTGGAGCGGTACGAGCTGATTGACGGTCGGAAAATTTATATTTATGACGCAAAGCCGCCCGCGAACAAGGAATCCGCAGACGATGACTGCGCAGAGATAACCGATATGCGCTTGGCCATGCTGGCTTTGTCGCTCCAATATATGAATGAGCATGGCGACCGGCTGGGCAATGAAGTCATGAAGCCGCCTTACTCGCTGGAAGAGGAAATCGCTGTCTTAAAGCTTCAATCGCTCGGAGCGAATATCGACGAGGCTGCGGACCGGTAGGTCCGGCTATGGCTTTTTCAACAGATCGAGCAAGTCGATGCCGATCCGGTCGACAGAATCGCTCAAGAGACCGGACCGGTAATTCGAGAGCACGACGACGCCGGACGACCGGTCTTGATGAAACCCCATAAAACTGGAAAACCCATGCGTAGATCCGTTATGCCAAGCGAACTTGCCGCGCTCGTCGATGATCCATCCCAGACCGACGCTGATCGTCTTGCTGTGTCGCGCATAGGCCTGTTGGCTGATCAACAGGTCGTGACACAGCTCTTCGTTGTGATGGCCGCCCAAATGGGCGGACAGGAACGTGAGCTGATCGTTGAGCGTGGAGCGAAGCGCTCCGGCCCCGGCATAATCGCGCAGCAGCGTCTCGGGCCGCTGCACGTCTTTCCCCGCATAGCCCGGAAGCATTCTCGCCTGCTGCGCCAAAGTCAGCGTGATGCCGGTGTCCGGTAAATGCAGCGGCACACATAGACGTTCGGCGACGGCCGTCTCGTAGTCCGTTCCAAGCCATCCCGCCAGAAGCCGGCCCAGTATCCCCGTTCCCTCGTTCGAATAACGAAATTTTCGCCCCACTTTGCCCGGAGGAACGTTTTGCAGATAGGAAATAGCTTCCTGCAGCGTAAAGTGGCAGTATGGATCGCGATGCTGCGATTTATCGAAACGGTTGCGCCATGCTTTGAAGAACGGATAGCCCGGCAGCCCCGACGTATGCGTGGCCAAATGGGCAAGCGTCACCGGATGACGGCCGGGAATCGATGGTTCGAACTTCCCCAGCGAATCGTCCGGGCGGAGCGAGCCCTCGGCGATCAGCAGCGCGAGCAGCGAGGTGGTAAATACTTTCGTGATCGAACCGATTTCGTACATAAGGTTGTCGTAGGAGACCGCTCCGAACGGCCGCAAATCCCCGAAGCCAAACACAAGCCTCTCCCCTCCGCGCAAGATGCCGACCGACAGCACCGCATGCTTCCTTTTGCTGACATAAGGCTGAACAATACGTTCGACAGCTTGTTCAAAATTCGTCGTATGATTCACGCGCATTCGAGTTGATCTCCTCTCTTGGAGCCGTTTCGTTATATACGATTAACATTTATTAATTATTTAGCCGACTTAATAATGGTCCAAAAAAAAATTAGTTTCCTTTCGCCTGTTCCTCTTCAACAATCGCTTTCAGCTTCAAAACAATTTTTCTCAAAGTCAAAATATCGTCCATCCCCAGCTTCGAATAGTAACGTTCGATAATGGAACGCTCGATCTGCTCGTTTCGGGCCATATACTCGATGCCCCGCCGATCCAGCTCGACGATGATCTCCCTGCGGTTGCCCGGATTGATCGACCGCTTAATGTACCCCGCTTTCTCCAGCTTGCCGAGAAATTGGCTGACGGCGCTCGGCGTAATTCCCATTTTTTCGGCAATCTCGCCCGTATTAAGCCGGCCGTGCTCATGAACCATACCGAGCACAATGAGCTGCTTATCCGTAATCGTCTCATCGACCAACGCGGCATATTCCAGCGTTAGCATCACATTGGTATCGTATTCGGCTTTGTTGATCTCTTTCACGTAACGGATCAGCTGTTCATTCATCTTGATCACCTTAACTATTAAGTTAACTTCACTAATAGTTTATCCGTTTTCCCGGCCTCATGTCAAATTTACCGAAGCCAGCCGATAAATCAATCCCGGATCGGATGCGAAAATCGCAAGAAGTCCTTCTTTGAGGTTTCGCCGCATGAGGTCGCGGAATATAGTGATTTATGCGATTGCGCGGGCTGCGCACGATCCTAGGAGGAATGAACGTTGAGCGAAAAATCTCCTTTTACGAAGGACGATATTACCTACGCCCTTTTCGATATCGACCCTGCCGCTTATTATCAGGAACGATACGCATACGGCAATGTGGTGGGGGTCGTAGCGAACGAGAGTCGGGCAACGCGGAATACGCTTGTCTACCAAAAAGCGCATTACCTGTATGAAGCGCTTCGCCGCTGCTTGTCCGACACAGCAAACAACCCGGTCAAGGCGCTCGAAGTCGGATGCGGCTCCGGAACCTTTGGCGCGAGATTGAAGCATTTTTTTCCGGAAATTGAATTGTTCGGCGTCGATATGAGCTCAAGCTGCATGGAGATCGCCAGGCAGAATGGTTTCGACCATGCTGTGACGCACGATGTCGTGCAAGGGCTGCCGTATGCCGACAACGAGTTCGATTTCATTTATACGATGGACTTCTTCGGTCATGTCGAATTCCGGAGCAAGGATCGAATGATTGCGGAACTAAGCCGCATTACGAAGCCCGGCGGGTACGGATTTCACGGGATTGAGTCGGGGTTTATCGACTATCTGAACTGCAACCCCAGGAACCCGGACGATATCGTGCGCAAATACGTGTACATGGAAGGACATATCGGCGTCGAAACGTTGGAAGATATCCTCGACCGGTTTTCCAAGCACTTCGAAATCGTTCAAGCGTTCCCTTTTCCGATCCGCCCTCTTCTCAATATCAGCAACATTCTTAACAGCCGGTTCTGGGGAGAGGAATTCTGCTCGGCGTTCGCCGACATCGACAATCCGACGAGCCGCATCGCAGCGGACCTTGTCATGGGTTGGTTCAACAAATTTTTAACCGACCAATTGCTGCAAATCTACGGCAACGAGGTCACGCAATCCCGCGTTGCGGATACGGGCAACCCTGCTTTAAACCGGTTTATCGATACGCTGCTGCAAGGCTGCGGCTTCTCGATGACCACCTTGCGGAAGCCTCAAGCTTAGCGTCTACGAGGCAGGTTCTCGGGCAAAGTCAGGAGCCTTTTCAACGAAGAAGTCTCCTGATTGACCATTTAATCGATGTAGCGAAGCCGCTCCATCCCTTCCTTACACAACGCCCGGATCTGCTCGATGTCAATGGCCGACCGTTCGGAACGGGTGCTGTTCAAATTCACGTCCAGCACGTTGTCGATCTCGTCGCGCGACACGTCGGCCAGCTCCGCCAATAGGCTGAGCACAGCCTCGTCCCGTTCGACAAGCTCCTCGTACCGCAGCAGATGAATGCCCCGGTCCGGATCGTGAAGCTCCGCATACTGCAGCGCCCGCTCGTTCCAGATCCTGGCGAACAAGCCCGCATCCCCCGACCAGTAAGACGTTTCGCTTTTCCATACAGCAACGGGATGACGGACCAACAGTACGATAACGGCATCAGGGTAGCATGATTTCAGCAGTTCGATTTCCGGCTTCCCGTAACGGACTTCCTTGAAGCCGATTCGGTCATGAGTGTCACGGTGTTCCGCATACATGGCGCTGAAGCATGCCTTGAGGGCTTGCCCGACCCCTTCCCTGATTCGCTCCAAATCGGGCGACATATTGGCAATCCAAGTGTTCGGATCCTCGCCGCTCTTGAAGTAGGCTTCCTTTTCCTCCCTGCCTTGGATCGAAAAGTATCCCGCCAGCTCGCCGATTCTGACGAATTCGGACACGATTCCCCCGTGCTCTCCCCAAATCAGCGTTTTCCGGCGGGCATTGAAGATGCGCTGGACCAAGGTTGAGCCCGTACGGTTAGCGACGGCCGAGATGATGACATCCATTTCAATTCCCCTTTTCATTCAATATGGCATCCAAATCCGAATGCGGTTCATTAACCATAGGTGCCATCTTCATGCTTCTTTCTTATATGTCTATGTTCGTCAAATATTAAAAAGAAGGAGAAATGCATATGTCTAGCGGAGCTACAGTTTGGTTAACCGGTTTGTCCGGCGCCGGAAAATCAACGATCTGCCGGCTGGTTGAAGAAAAGCTCGTATCCGCCGGATTCCCCGTCGAGCGGTTGGACGGCGACGAGGTAAGGCGGCAGCTTTGTGCCGATCTCGGCTTCTCGCGCGAAGACCGGTTCCGCAACATCGAGCGGGTGGCCTACGTGGCCAAGCTGCTTACCCGCAACGGGGTTATCGTACTGGCCTCTTTTATATCCCCTTACCGGTCCATGAGAGATTATGTACGCCGGGAAACCGCTCCTTTCATAGAGGTATATGTGAAATGTTCGCTGAAGGAATGCATCCGCAGGGACGTCAAAGGACTTTATCGAAAGGCGATAAACGGGGAAATTGCTCATTTCACGGGGATTTCCGATCCTTATGAGGAGCCGGAGCAGCCCGAGCTTGTCGTCGATACGGAACAGGAAACCGAAGAAGCATGCGCAGCCAAAGTCGTGGAGTATTTAATCGCGAGGGGGTACATCAACGCGCGCGTCTGAGTGAACCGCCTCTTCGCCTCGATTTCAAAAAAAGAGGACAGGTCTGTCCCGCTTCCCACCGTCCAGAACCGACCCGAATCATCCGCGGAACTCCTGTCCCCACTTGATGCTCATTTCATGATAAAGCAAGCAGCGAGGAAAGATAACGGAACAGCATCGTTGCCGCAATGCCCGTCACAACCGTGCCTAACAAGCTCCGCGTGAAATAAGCTACGGCAAATGCCGGAACGGCGGCAAGCAGGGCGACGGGCTGCGGCGAGAAGGCGCCTTTCGATACAAGCAGCTCTTGCGCCAGCAAAGCGGACATCACGGCAATCGGGATATGACCGAGCCAGCGCAGCCCCCAATCCGGCAGCCGGATGCGGCTCAGTACGATAAGCGGCAAAATTCTCGGGAGCAGCGTCACGAGCGACGCTCCCAGAAGCATCCATAGAAAGCTCGGTCTTATTTCCATTTTTCAATCCACACTCCTATACTTGCGGCAAACAAGATCGCGATCAGCACGCCTGCGCTTTCGGATATAAAAACACTTCCGGCAATGGCCGTCGCCACGGCGCTAAATGCAACGAGGAGATCTACGCCGGGCTTCGAGCGTTCCATCAGTTGAAGCATGAACAGGCCGATGAACATGGCAGGCAACGCATAGTCAAGTCCGAACTTTTCCGGTTCGGGAATCCATTGACCGAAAATGCCCCCGGCCACATTGGCGACAAGCCAGTTGAGATAGGCGGTCACATTTAAGCCGAACATCCACTTCTCGCTGCCCTTGGACCTGCCCGTTAGTCGGGAAGCGGCTACGCCGAACGTCTCGTCGGTTAACAGGGAGCCGATCCCTGCATTTCTCCATGCCGGCAGATGCCGGAAATAAGGCGCCAGCGCTGCGCTCATGAGGAGATGGCGCAGGTTGACGAAAAATACGGTAAAAATGATGGCCGTGGCGGGGCTGCCCGCCGCCATCATGCCGGCAGCGATGAACTGCGCCGAACCGGCATACAGCAGCAAGGACATCAGCGCAATTTCGGCAAGGGACATCCCTGCCGTTTTCTCGACGACGCCGGCCGCGAAGCCGATGCTCAAATAGCCCAGCACCGTAGGCAAACAGTCCTTCACGCCTTGAATAAACCCTTCTTCGTTTCCGGTACTTCCCGGGTAAACCGCATGCATTTGTTTCTCGCTCATGATTCCTCCCGAGACTCCAGCCGCTTTCCGGTCACGACATGCGTCAGAGCCGGATTGTTCCGCCACAGCGCATCCAGCCTCTCCGGACCGAATTGGGCCGTGATTTCTTCGATCATGATGTCATGCCGGACATATTCCGTCGCTACCAGCACGAGGGCCGGGTCGTGCGTCTTGACCGCCCAAGTGGTCGATTCGCCCGAAAAGTTGGCGATCAGCACCTCTTCACCGTCCCGGGCGGCAATCGTCAAATACCCTCCGGTCCGATCTTTCACCACCTCCGGCGTCATGTAGTCATGGTGAAACGTCGTCCCGATCTGCGTCTCCGGCGCTCCGAACAGAACGGAAAACACAGGAACTCCCTCCCGGAGATGGCGCTCCACCGACGCCTTAACCTCGGGAACCTGCGGCTCCCAGACCGAAAGCCACAGCTCCTTCTCGGCTCTGCCGATCAGATCCGCGATTTCGTTCATGACTGATTCGTCGCTGCGGATATGCCAGATGACATCCATTTCCCGCTCCTGCTGCAGCATCGTCAACGATTTCTCCAAATATGCAAAGGACTGGTCGAATTGCTTCCTCAACCGGCCGATCCATTCGTCTGCCGGCACCGGAGCATATTTTACCGGCTCGGATGGGACAAGGTGAACCGCGCCTTTGTCCATCAGCTTCCCGAGCACCTCGTAAATCATCGACCGGGGCACGCCCGAGCGCTTGCTTATTTCGTAGCCGGTGACAGGGTGCGACTTCAGCAGGCCGACGTATGCCTTGCACTCGTATGGGGAAAAACCGAGTTTTTGCAGTTCCTTGAACACGTCTTCCATAGATCACCCTCCGATTCATAGTAGTTAGTATACTACCTACTTTAAACGAAACAACTCCGAGTTGTCAAAAAAAATATGTCCCTACTGCTGAAAACGGTTTATAATTGTTTAATATTCCCTTTTCCATCAATTGGTTAGTAAAGGAGGATGACAATGGAAGATTCAAAAGTCAAACGCTCCGCCCTGATGAGCGCATACCTGCGGGGCTATCATGCCGTTCACGAAAGGCCAAAAATTTTCAATGATTTTCTGGCCCATCTTTTGCTGAAGGAAGAGGAACACGCCGCATTCGAACAGACGATGGTAACGACGCTTCAGCTCGTCGATCCTGAACGCGCTGCCACTTGCGAAGACCGGACGGCGGCAGTGGCGTGCATGCTGCAAAACTATTTTCCGACCTCTCTCTTTCTCAGCCGGGCACGGTATGCGGAGGATCGTCTTGAGAGCGCTATCAGGCAAGGGACTAAACAGTATTTGATCCTCGGAGCCGGAATGGATACGTTTGCGTTCAGGAATCCGGAGACGTTAAAGGATATCCAAGTGTTCGAAATCGACCATCCTGCTACGCAAGCCTTTAAGCGCCGCAGGCTTACGGAATTGGGATGGGAGCTCCCGTCCAACCTCCACTTTGTGCCGTTGGATTTTACGAAGGAGAATTTGGAGACGGCGCTAGCCAGATCGTCGTTCGATGCGCAGTCATTAAGTTTCTTTAGTTGGCTGGGTGTCATCCATTACTTGCCCCGGGAAGCGGTATTCTCCACGCTGCATTCAATCGCCAGCCTCTGCCCGCCGGGCAGCTCGGTCACATTCGATTACTGGGATACGGACGCCTTCGACGCCGAACGGACGGCCAAGCGCGTAAAGCTGATGCAGGAGATGCTGCGAAGTGCAGGCGAGCCTATGCTAACGGGTCTTGATCCGTCCGCTCTCCCGGACGAACTGCTGGACATCCGCTTGCGTCTTCAAGAGCATTGGAGCCCAGCCCACATCCAAGGACACTACTTTCAAGGACGCACCGACGGCTATTACGCATACGAACACTCGCATTTTGCAAACGCGGTTGTCGAATGAGCGATCCATAGCATAGATCTGCGGCAACTTAACATTGTCGCTTGGGATTCGCGTCGTAAGAATCCGGCGTATTGGCTTCTTCCGGCGCCGAATTCCCGAATCGGAGGTTCAGGCCCGGTATCAAAGAATTTACTTCGTAAAATACGAGGTGTTCACGTCCACCTGCTGAACACCCATAGCAATTTTATTTCTCATCTGGTGAAAAAACGGCGTCCGGCTCATCACCGGTGCGAGCACGCGCCGCAGTCTGAGAAGCGCCGGAGCCTTCATGGCGATCAAACGGGCCTGCATCGCTTGCATGTTCTGAATTTCAGCTACCGCCGGCTTGCGGTAAAGCTCGTACCTTTTCAGAAGCTCGGCAGGCACAATGCCGTGGCCTCCGGATTCCAACGCCTTCATCACCGTATCGTGCGCGACGACCGCGTCCTGAATGGCCAGGCTGTTGCCCTGCCCGGAAAACGGTGAAGCGATATGCGCCGCATCTCCGAGCAGAAGCAAACCGTCCTTCACCCATGCATCGGTCATGCCAACTTGAATGTCCAGCACCGAACATTGCTTAAAGCTCCTGAGATGATGAGGCAGCACGTTCTGGAGATCCGGCTCGACGGCAATTAAAGTGCGGACGAAATCCTCGATTCCTTTTTTCACCAGCTCAGGATACGTCTTTTTCGGAATCACCCAGCCGACCTGTACTTGATCCTCGCCTTTTGGAATATAGATCAGCATGCCTTCGTCTTCGATTTGAATTTGCAGCGGGTAATCCTTGTCCGGAACTTTGGGCATATCGAACCACACGAAGTCGAACTCGAACTCCCCCATCGTTTGGCTCAGGTCCGCCAGCTTTCGAATCGTGGAGTGGCGTCCGTCGGCCCCGGCAAGAAGCCGGCAGCGCACTTCCAGCTCGTCGCCCTCGTGATTTCTGGCGATCAAGCCGTGCACCGCGCCTTCTTCTTCGATCAGGTCCGTCACCGCCGTTCCCCCAAAGTACGTAAAATTAGGATAACGGGCGGCCTGCCCGATGAAAAACTCAAGCAGCGGAGGCTGCGGAATGTTCAGACCGTAATTGTAAGGCGGTTCCAGTTCGTCGAAGCGGACCTCGAACAGCGTTTTGCCGTGATCGATAAACGTAAATTTGGACACATGCTGATGCGGAATATGTAAGATGTTCTCCAGCACACCGATCTGATCGAACAGCTTGACGACGGACGGTTGAAAAAAATACCCCCGGAATTCGCGGTCCAAACGGTTATGCCGCTCCAGCAGCGCCGTTCTCACGCCGCTCCGCGCAAGCAAATAGCTCAGCATGCAGCCCCCGGGTCCGGCGCCGACGACCGCGACGTCCACATCGATTATTTTCCGCACTGAATTCATATGTTTCATAGCAAGCCAGCCTCCAATTTCGTTTATTAAGTAATTAATCAATGAAATTGTCAAAAAAAATTTACGCGACAATTTTCAAAAACTGCTTGACCGAGGTGCGGATATACTCCGTACTCTGCGTGTCATCGTCGGTGAACCGGGCGGTCATTAAAAAATAAAAAACCATAGACGTCTGCACATTGCGGATCGCGACCAGCAGCTCCTGCGGGTCCAAACGAACCAGCGGCGCAACAAACGAATGCAGCAGCTCGACGCCTGTGCGTATAATTTCTTCCACCCGGGCACGTACCTCGGGATTACGCTGAGCCTCGCCGAAGCACATCACGATCAAATCCTGCTGTTCACGCAAATTGCGGAACAAGGTTTGAAAATACGCCGTCAAATTGTGCTCTAGCGAAGCTTGCTTGTCCATGGCCGCCAGCGCTTGCCGGATCGAATGCAGGAGCGTGTATTTGTCCAGAATGGCCCACAGCAAATCTTCCTTGGATTGAAAATAGTGATAGATCAGGCCGTCCGTAACTCCGGCTTCCTTGGCAATGTCTTTGGTCGTGCTTTCACTGAAGCCTTTGCGGGAAAATGTCTGGAGGGCGGCATCGATCAGCTTGCCTTTCGTTTCCAACGCCTGCTGCTGGCGGCTTGTTTTTGTTTTCATCGGAACTCATCCTTTTTGCGCAATGGACTCCACACTCATTAAGTGATCACTTAGCAAAATGATATATGACCCCGGCGAATTTGTCAATTACTATAGGAGTCCGCTTACCAGGAGCCTCCCTCCGGTGCAAAAAAGCCGGATCTCCTATCTAAAACAGGAATTCCGACTTTTTTTGCGCCTGAGCGGATGCTATTTCACTTCAAAACGCTTCAAGATGTCGTCCAGCAGCAAATTGGCCGCTTTAATGCCGCCCGCCGTGTTCCAGATCGTCTCATTCACCTTGAACACCTTATTATTTTTGGCGACGTTTAAGTTTTTGAACACCGGACTGTCGAACCATTCTTTCGCTTTGTTCGAGATATCGTTTTTCCCTTTGGATTCGGACACCCAATAGAACAAAATGTCGCCGTCCATGAGATCCATTTTTTCCTGCGAGATCATTTCGGCAAACTCCGGCTTGTCCTGTGATGCCGGACGGGCGAACCCGAGCTGCTCAAGCAGCACGCCGCTGAACGTATCCTTCTTGTAGATTTGCGTGCCTTTGAACGAAAATTTGACGATGGACACTTTGCTCGCCAATTTCGGTCCAAGCTTGGTTTTGGCGTCAGCTACGCGCTGATCGAACTCCTTCATTACCTTTTCGCCTTCGGCTTTCTTGTTCAACACATCGGCGTAAAAATTAAAGTTTATTTTCCATCTGCCGGTCAAATCTTCCGAGAAAACGGTCGGCGCAATCTTCGACAACTGCTCGTAGATCTTCTCGTGCCGCGTTTTATTTCCAAGAATAAGATCGGGGTTGAGCTGAGCGATCGCTTCGAGATTCGGCTGATCCTCATAGCCGAGCACCGCGACGCCGTCCATCTCCGCTTTGATATGATCGTGCCAAGGCTCGCCTTCCCACGATTGAATGGCTCCGACCGGCTTGATGCCCAGCGCGAGCACGGCTTCCGTTCCTTCGTTCGTCAGGACGACCACGCGCTTCGGCGTTCCCTTGATTTCCGTCTCGCCCATAATGTGCTTGATCTTCCGTACCTCGTCCGCTTTGGCCGCAGGTGCGGATGAAGAAGCGGCTCCTTTGCTGTCGGTACCGTTAGCTGCGTTCCCGCCCGTTTCCGGCGCTTTCGTTCCGCAGCCCGCAAGGACGATCATCATGCAAAGCAGAAAAAAAGCAGACATTCTAAATCGAAACTGTTTTAACAATTACGCTCTCCCCCAATGTGTTTAATAAACAGTGCCACAAAAATGATAATGATTATCATTGTCATGAATGAAATTACCTGATATTAGCTGTTTTGTCAATACATTTTCGTCTGTGCCGGCCTTCCCAGCCCACTCGCGCAGTCCCGAAACGAATTGCGAAGGACAAACGCTCACACCTTGCCAGCGGAACCGAATATATTGGATTTAGTGGAATGACACCGAGAGGAAGTGGGAGCATGCCGAGCGATACGGCGAAAGAATTGTATCTCGAGTTGCTGAAGAAAACGATTTTGTATGAAATATGGCTGGAACACGAACCCGGCGCTACCTTCGAGAACCGCAGGCAAGGCTTGGACTGGCCGATAATCGCGCACAGTATGATCGGCAGGCTGCGCATGGACAGTTTGCATCGGCATATGGACTCCGTACTCGCGGACAACATTGAAGGCGATTTTATCGAGACGGGAGTATGGCGTGGCGGGGCATGCATCTTTATGCGAGGCTTCTTGAAAGCAAACGGCGTGAAGAACCGGCGCGTCTGGGTGGCCGATTCGTTCGAAGGCTTGCCTGCCCCGGACGAAGCCCGCTATCCCATCGATAAGGGGTCTATATTTCACGAACAGGAGTTTCTGAAAGTCTCGTTACCCGAAGTGATCAAAAATTTTCAGCGGTACGATCTGCTGGACGATCAAGTGCGCTTCCTGAAAGGCTGGTTCGAAGATACGCTGCCGACGGCTCCGATTGAGAAAATCGCCATCGCCCGGCTGGACGGCGACATGTATTCCTCGACGATGGACAGCTTGACGAACCTGTACCCCAAAGTATCTGTCGGCGGCTATGTCATTATCGACGACTATTCGATCGGTTATTGCTCGGCCGCGGTACACGATTACAGGAAGGCGCACAACATCGAAGAGCCGCTCATTCCGATCGATACGACCGGCGTGTATTGGCGCAAGACGAAGCCGTAAAGGTTCGTGCCGTACACTGCGAGGACCTGCTGAAGAAAAAAATCTCTCGATTGACAAATTCATACAATCGAATTTACAATAAACTTGTAGAAAATCAACATAAGGGCCATGCATTTTTTAAACCGATATCGTTATCGGTTTGAAAAACAACCCCGGTATCTCTTAGGAGACGCCGGGGTTGTTCGCTTTAAAGGGGGTGACTCATCGGAAGCCGGATCAAACGACAAAAATGTAAGCGTTTCATTTTGCACAAAATTTAGGAAGCAGGAGGACATGATATTGAAAACATTCCCGAAATTTCTTGCAGCCGTTCTTGCATTGTCGCTGACCGCGGCCCTGCCCCCGCTTTCGCCGGCGGCGTCGGCCTCTCCGGATACGTCCGTGTCCAACAAACAAAACTTTTCGACGGACGTTATTTACCAGATCGTGACCGACCGGTTTTCCGACGGCAATCCGGGCAACAATCCGACGGGGAATGCGTTCGACAGTACCTGCAGCAGCAATCTGAAGCTGTATTGCGGCGGCGACTGGCAGGGCATCGTCAATAAAATCAATGACGGCTACTTGACCGGCATGGGCATAACCGCAATCTGGATTTCTCAGCCTGTCGAAAATATTTATTCCGTCATCAACTATTCCGACGCGAACAGCACCGCCTACCATGGCTACTGGGCGCGCGATTTCAAAAAGACCAATCCCGCCTTCGGCAGCATGACCGATTTTCAGAACCTGATTAACGCCGCTCACGCCAAAAACATCAAGGTCATTATCGATTTTGCGCCGAACCATACGTCCCCTGCCATGGAGACGAACACCGCCTTCGCGGAAAACGGCAAACTGTACAATAACGGCGCCTTGGTCGGAAGCTATACCGGAGATACGAAACGTTATTTCCACCATAACGGCGGAACGGACTTTTCGACGCTGGAAAACGGGATCTACAAAAACCTGTTCGATCTTGCGGATCTGGACCACAATAACAGCTTCATCGATACGTATTTTAAAGAAGCGATCCGGACCTGGCTGGATCTCGGGATTGACGGCATCCGCGTGGACGCCGTCAAGCATATGCCTTTCGGCTGGCAAAAAAATTGGATGGCTTCCATCTACAACACGAAGCCCGTCTTCACGTTCGGTGAATGGTTTCTGGGCACGAATGAGGTGGATCCGGCCAATCATCATTTCGCCAACGAAAGCGGCATGAGCCTGCTCGACTTCCGGTTCGGGCAAAAAGTGCGGCAAGTGTTCCGCGACAATACGGATTCCATGCTTGGCCTGGACGGCATGATTACCGGAACGGCTGCGGATTATGCCCAAGTGAACGATCAGGTGACCTTCATCGATAACCATGACATGGACCGTTTCCAACTGTCGGGCACAAGCAACCGGAAGCTGGAGCAGGCGCTTGCCTTTACGCTGACATCCCGTGGCGTACCGGCCATTTATTACGGAACCGAGCAGTATATGACGGGGAACGGCGATCCGAACAACCGGGCGAAGATGACCTCGTTCTCGACGGGAACCACCGCCTATAACGTTATCAAGAAGCTGGCCCCGCTCCGCAAGTCGAACCCGGCGATCGCTTACGGAACAACACAGCAGCGGTGGATCAACAACGACGTCTACATCTACGAGCGCAAATTCGGCAGCAGCACGGCGGTCGTCGCCATCAACCGCAGCCTGACCTCCCCCGCCTCGATCAGCGGGCTCGTTACTTCGCTGCCGGCAGGCACTTACACCGATGCGCTGGGAGGACTGCTTAACGGTAGCGGCCTGACCGTAGGCAGCGGCGGTGCCGCATCCTCGTTCACGCTGGCCGCCGGCGGCGTATCCGTCTGGCAGTACACGGCTGCGCAAACGGCTCCGGCGATCGGACATGTCGGCCCGATGATGGCGAAAGCCGGCAATACCGTCACCATTGACGGCAGGGGCTTCGGCTCGACGAAGGGCACGGTCTATTTCGGCACAACGGCCATTACCGGCGCCAATATCGTCTCTTGGGAGGATACCGAGATCAAAGTCGTCGTACCGGCGGCCGCAGCCGGCAAATACGGCATCAAAGTCAGAACGGCCGGCGCGGCGGACAGCAACGTGTACGGCAGCTTCAACCTCCTGACCAAAGAGCAGGTCAGCGTTCGCTTCGTGGTGAACAACGCCTCGACGACGTTTGGAGAAAACGTTTATTTGACGGGCAGCGTGAGCGAGCTCGGTCAATGGGAACCGGCCAAAGCGATCGGTCCGCTGTTTAACAAGGTGATGTACGCTTATCCGACCTGGTATTACGATGTCAGCGTTCCTGCGGGGACAGCCATCGAATTTAAATTTTTCAAGAAAAACGGCAGCTCCGTCACCTGGGAAGGCGGCTCCAACCATACGTTCACCACGCCTTCCAGCGGTACGGCAACCGTAACGGTGAACTGGCAGCCGTAATGCGGCCGGATGGCAGCCGGCAAAAAAACTCAGTGAGTAAGTCGAATCACTCTTGAGTTTCCGCCGAAGAGATGCTATAGTATTACTAAAATTAAAGGCAATGCTACCAAGCAAAAAGGTACAACCTCGTATTTCTATCGGGGTTGTACCTTTTTTTATTGCCAAGGAGGATGCCATCATGTTACTGGAAGCAGTTTACCATCGTCCAAAATCCAACTGGGCCTATGCCTACGACGAGCGCACGATCCATCTGCGCCTGCGCACCAAGCGGGATGACGTCGAGCGGGTCACCTTGATCGTCGGCGACAAATACGCGTGGGACCGGACCGTCGAAGAGCTCCCCATGACCAAGTGGGTTAGCGATGCCCTCTTTGATTATTGGCATGTAGCGGTCCAGCCGCTCATGCGCCGTATGAAGTACGCCTTCCGGCTGGAATCGGAGGAAGAAACCGTCTGGTTTGTCGAGACCGGCATGGTGAGCGACGCGCCGAAGGACAGCATCAAAATGTTCGATTTCCCTTTCCTGAATCCGGTAGACGTGTTCGCGCCCCCGGCTTGGGTCAAAGATGCTATTTTCTACCAAATTTTCCCTGAGCGGTTCGCCAACGGAGACCCGGGCAACGATCCGGAAGGCATGGAACCGTGGGGCGGCGAGCCGACGCCCAAAAACTATTTCGGGGGCGATCTGCAAGGCGTCATCGATCATTTGGATCACCTGAGCGCGCTTGGCGTCAACGCCATTTATTTCAATCCGGTCTTCAGAGCGACCACCAACCATAAATACGATACCGCCGATTATATGACGGTAGACCCTCACTTCGGTACGAACGAGACGCTGAAGAAGCTGGTCGAGGCTTGTCACGAACGCGGCATCCGCGTGCTGCTGGACGCCGTCTTCAACCATTGCGGGCACACGTTCCCTCCCTTCCTCGACGTCAAGGAAAAGGGACCGGATTCCCGTTACGCCGGCTGGTTCCACGTGCGGGAGTGGCCTCTCGATGTCAAGGACGGCATTCCGACTTACGATACGTTCGCGTACGAGCCGATCATGCCCAAGCTGAATACCGAGCATCCCGAAGTAAAAGAATACCTGCTGAAGGTGGCCAAGTACTGGATCGAAGAAGTGGACATCGACGGCTGGCGTCTGGACGTAGCCAATGAGGTCGACCACCGCTTCTGGCGCGAATTTCGCGACGTCGTGAAGAAGGCCAAGCCCGACGCCTACATTCTCGGCGAAATTATGCACGACTCCATGCCATGGCTCATGGGCGACCAGTTCGATGCGGTGATGAACTATCCGCTGACGAATATCATTATTGAGTTTGCCGCCAAAAAGGAACGGGACGGCGCAAGCTTTGCTTACGCTCTAGGCGCTCTCCTGGCCAGCTATCCGCAGCAAGCGAACGAAGCCGCCTTCAACCTGCTCGGAAGCCACGATACGGTGCGTCTGCTGACCCTTTGCGATGAAGACAAGCAGCGGATGAAGCTGGCTACGCTGCTGCAATTCACGCTGACCGGCACGCCCTGCGTCTATTACGGCGACGAAATCGGTCTGACCGGAGACTACGATCCCGGCTGCCGCAAATGCATGGAATGGGACGAGGAGAAGCAGGACCGCGAGCTGTTCGCGTTCTTCCGGCAAGTCATCGCGCTGCGCAAACAATACGAAGCGCTGCGCACGGGCGACATGACCTTCCGGTTTGCGCAGGAAAACGATATGCGCCTGGCCTACGAACGCTCGCTGGGCAGCGACCGTTTTATCGTCGCCGTAAATGCGGGTTCCGCAGCCGATACGCTGATTTTGCCGGTCGATCGCGACCGTTGGAAGGATCACTTGACCGAAGAAGAGCTGATCGCGGACAGCGGTGAATTGCATCTGCGCTTGCCCGCAAACGGCTTCCGTCTTCTGCTGGCGCAATAAAAGACGGCCCCTAAAGCCAATCTGCGCACGAAAAAAGGGGCAAGCTCCGCAAGTATGCGGGACTTGTCCCCTTCTCTTTTCACTTCGATTTGTCATCCAACGTACGACTCAGCCTTTGCTTGCCCCCGCAGTCAGCCCTTCCACGAGGAAACGCTGCAAATAAATGAACAGGAGCGAAATCGGAACCGCGATCAGCACGGCCGCAGCCGCAAACAGCGTAAAATTGCTGTTCTGGTTGCTGCTGATCTGGTCGTACAGACCGACGGCCAGCGTCCATTTGTCTCTTGTTCGCAGCACCATCCGCGCGAAAATAAAATCGATCCAAGGGCCGACAAACTGCGTCAGCGCAGCATAGGCGAGCATCGGCTTGGAGAGCGGAAGCATGATTTTGACGAAGATCGTAATGTTATTCGCCCCGTCGATTCGCGCCGCCTCATCCAGACTGCGCGGGATCGTATCGAAAAAGCCTTTGGCAATAAAGCTTCCGAGCAGCGGAGCGCCGAAGGAATAGACAATGATCATCGCCAGATGCGTATCCAGCAGGTTCAATTCCTTCAGCAAAATATAAATGGCGATCAAGCTCATGAACCCGGGGAACATCCCGAGAATCAACAAGGTGGACAGCGCGGTTTTGCGTCCTTTGAACCGGAACCGGGACAGCGCGTAGCCGCACAGCAGCACCATTAACGTCCCGAAAATCATCGATAAAGTGGCGATTTTGAGCGTGTTCCAGTACCAGGTGCCGAACAGGAAGCTTTTGGACGTGAACAGCTCCGTGTAATGCTCGAACACGAATTGCTCGGGAAGCAAAGTTTTGCTGTACAAGGAACGGCCCGGCCGGAAGGAGGCCAGAATGACCCACAGCGCCGGATATAAGCAGCATATGCACGCCACGATCAGAAACAGATAGCTGAACGTCAGCCGAATCGCATTGCTTAATTTTCTCCCTATCATTGGATCATATCCTCCTCCCGGAACGAACGGGTCCTGCGGTAATTGTAGATCGAGAACGAAGCGATGATCAGGAAAATGATAATGCCGACGGCCGAGGCCATGTTGAACTGGCTTTGATTCAGCGTCAGCTTATATAACCAGGTGACAAGAAGGTCGGTTGCGCCCGCGTATTGATACTCCCCTTCGACCGGATTGCCGTCCGTCAGCAGGAAGATCGCATTGAAGTTGTTGATATTCCCCGCAAACTGCGTAATGAGAATCGGAGCCGTCGTGAACATGACCATCGGCAGTGTAATGATTCTGAACTTTTGAAACGCGGTCGCCCCGTCCACTTCCGCCGCCTCGTACATATCGCGCGGGATCGTTGTCAGAACGCCCATGATCAGCAGCATGGAAACGGGCACGCCGACCCACATGTTCACGACGATAACCGTCACCTTGGCCCAAATCGGGTCCGTCAGCCACGGCAATTTCTCCAGTCCGAAATACGATAAATATTGGTTGATCGGGCCGAACTGGCCGTTGAACAGATTTCGCATCACCAGCAGAGAGATCAGCTGCGGAATGGCGTAAGGTATGATCATGATCGTCCGCCAAAACCCTTTGAAGCGGATATCCTTTTGCTGAATGATCAGGGCCACCAGAAACCCGCCGAAAAAGGTCGTTATGGTGGACAATACCGCCCAAATGATCGTCCAGCGTAAAACGCCGAAGAACGTATGGCTCCATGTCTTGAGTCCGACAAGGTCCTTAAACGTCTGAAACCCTACCCAGTCGACCAATTTGGCTGGGGGCATATGGTTCGGAGAAGAATAGTTCGTGAAGGATAGCAGAATCATGAAGATGATCGGCATGACGGTGAAAAACAAAATGCCCGCCGCCGGCAGCATCAGAAACGCTTCCGCAAATTTTCTGTCCCGGATAAAGGCAAGCGACTGAATGAAATTATTCGGTCTTCCCCCCGCTTCCCGCAGCTTTCCGACGAGATACGCATCCTTGACGACAAGCACGTACAGCAGGATGAACAAGGCAAGCACCAGCAAGGTAATGACACCCTGGATCAACAAAAAGATGGAGTGGTCGCCGGGAACCATTTTGGCAATACCGTTCACCTTCTCCAGATGCATCGCCTGTTCGCCAAGCGTTACAATCCCCCACAGCGCCTGGCCTAAATTTTGGACAAAATACTTCAGCGCCGCCACCTCGATGAGCAGCAGCACCAGCCCTTTAAGCCATTGCCGGTTATACCATTGTCCTAAGCCTAATCCGATGCATGACAGCACCGCTGCGGTGATCCGATGTTGAGACATTATACGACGATGCTCCTCTCCCCGAAAAAAATGTGGAATCACCCGCCGTATTCCCGACGGGTGAACCCTTGCCCGGCCTCCCGGTCCGTTATTGCTTTTTGCCGCTGCTGATGAGCTCTTTCAGACGGGTAGCCGCCGTATCGAGCGCTTCTTTCGGATCTTTGCCGTTGTTCCATACTTCCGTCAGCGCAGAATCAAGCGGATTCCAGACGCTGTCCATTTCCGGGATCGACGGCATCGGCTGCGAATTTTTGAACTGCGCGACAAAGCCGGACATGATCGGATCGTTCTTGATTTGCGGGTCCTCTTGCGCCTCTTTGTTCGTCGGGATCGCTCCGACCTTCTTGTGCAGCAGAAGCTGCGCTTCTTTGCTGGAAGCGAATTTGGCGAACAGCTTGGCCGCGTTCGGATATTTCGAGAAGGAGTTGACGTACCATGCTTTTACCCCGGAGAACGATACCGCCGGCTTGCCTCCGATCGTCGGAATCGGAGCGATGCCGAGCTTGTCGCCAAGCGCTTTCTTGTAGCCGGCCAGCTCCCACGGACCGTTGATGTCCATCGCGACATCGCCTGCCGTGAACAGTCCCCGCTTGATGTCCGGGTTGATATCGCCGGATTTCACGGGCAAAATTTCTCTCAAGCTAGAGTACACCTTCATCCCTGCTATTGCGCCTTCGCTGTTCAAGCCGATATCGGTTTTGTCCGTGCCGTTTTTGCCGAACAGGTACCCGCCCGTCGAAGCGATGAACGGATAGTTGAAGTAAGTATTGCCGGTTTCCCACATGATGCCGAATTTATTTTTGTCTTTGTTCGTGAACGTTTTGCTGAACGCAACGACGTCCTCGAACGATTTCGGAGCTTCCTTCACCAGCTCTTTGTTGTAGTAAAGCGCATAGGTTTCAGCGGCCCGCGGAAAACCGTACAGCGTGTTGTTGAAGGTAACGGCTTGAATCGCGTTGTCCGTATTGTTTTTCTTCGTTTCCTCGGCAAACGAATCGTTCGGCAGAATCAATTGCGCCGATGCGGCCCGGCCCAAATGGTCGTGCGGAAACACTACCACGTCGGCGCCTACGCCGGCCGGACCGTCGTTGGTCAGTCGGGTAACCTGGTCCGTTGGAGCGATTTCGTCGATCTGAACCGGAATGTTGTATTTTTCGGTAAACAGCTTCGCTATTTCATCAGTGAACACGCGTTCATCTTTGCTCTCCCAGATTACCAGCTTGGCGCCCGCTTCCGGTGACAAAGCACCCGCTTCTCCTGCTGCCGCCGGCGACTGCGCATTGTTGTTCGCGGACGGAGTCTCGGCTTCCGGTTTGTTCGTGCCGGAGCAAGCTACCATCGAGACGGATAAGGAAGATACGGCAACCAGCGCCAAGAGCTTTTTCTTAAATTCCATTTTTTTGAGTACCCCTTTCAGATTCTAAGATAGTCGTCCTGCCTTCGCGCTTACGAAAATCAAATAGCGCAAACCTTTGCACGCCAAGCTGCAATACTTGTTAAAAACAACTTAACTTCCGTCGATATCCCAGCTTGGAAACGCTTCATTCACAACACATCATACCTCGCGCACGAAAAATTGTAAAAACGTTTGCACACCCCATTTAAGCCGATTTTGGCAAAATTCCTTACTCTGATCCCCCTATTCCTTCCATTTTCTCAACTTTCCAGTATCTCAAGCCGTATTTTGGGGAAAATAAACCATTTTGTGATCATTTTGAAAACGCATATTTACAACTGTCCTGCTTTTGCGCTAACATTAAACCTAAAATGGAATGCATTTGTGCATGTATTTTTGTTCAAACGTTTGCACAAACTCACATTCTACATTTGGCGTCTCGGATATGTTACCATGGGGAACATACGCAGCCTCATTCCTGCAGGACAGCGTCCTGCTGCCAAACATCCCGCAAGAAAGCGGCTCTCCTATCACCAGAACATCCGGAGGTTATGCATCCATGGCAATCACGATCATCGACGTCGCCAAAAAAGCCGGCGTTTCCCCTTCCACCGTATCACGCGTTCTTTCCAATCATCCCCGGATCAGTCCGGCGACCGCCGCCAAGGTGAGGGAAGTCCTGAAGGAACTTGGCTATCACCCCAACATTATGGCGAAGAGCCTCGTCTCCAAAACGACAAATACCATCGGCTTAATTTTGCCCAAACCGGCGGAAGAGCTGTTCCTGAACTTGTTCTTTTCCGAGGTGATCCGCGGCATCGTTACCCAAGCGGCCCGTACGGGGTACGATCTCATGATGACGACGGGGACAACGGAGCGGGAAGAGCTTGAAGCCGTTACCCGGCTTGTCAAGGGCCGGCGGGTCGACGGCGTGATATTGCTGTATTCGCGTCAAAGCGATCCGCTCATTTCGTTCATGCTCGAACACGGCTTCCCTTTTGTCCTGATCGGGCGAAGCGACGAGTTTCCCGATATTTTGTCGGTGGACAACGACAACGTGCAGGCGGCTTACGATGCTACCCGCCATTTGATCGCCCAAGGACACAAGCGCATCGGATTTGTGAGCGGCCCGCCGAATCTGATCGTTTCGGGCGACAGGATGAAAGGATATTTGCAAGCGCTCAAGGACGCCGGGATCGAAGCTCGCCCCGAATGGATCGTCGAGGGGGACTTTTTGCAGGAAAGCGGCTACCGAGCCATGTCGTTTTTCATGTGTCTCCCCGAACGGCCGACGGCGCTTGTAACAATTGACGACGTCGTCGCTTTCGGCGTGCTGCGCGGACTGACGGAGCTCGGCTACAAGGTTCCGGACGATCTCAGCCTGGTCGGCTTCAACAACATCTCGTTGTCCGAGCTGTCGACGCCGCCGATCAGTTCCATGGATATCGGGATTTACCAGATCGGCTACACCGCTTCGCAAACGCTCATTCGGGCCGTAAAAGGCGAAGCTATGCCCCAAAAGCGCGTGATCATTCCCCACCGACTGATCGTGCGGGAATCGTCCCTCATTCAAGCAAAAGACTAGGAGAGATACAGCACATGTACACAACGAAAAAGCCTTACTTGATCGACGCGATCGTCGGTAATTCCCGTTTTCTCGCCTCCCTGGGCCGCACCGGCCGGATGTACCGCCTGTGGTGGCCGCATATCGACTACCCTCAGCATGTGGACGAAATCCGCAGCGGCCTGTACATCGAGGGGACCACACCGGGGACGACTTGGTTCGACGGCGAGGAAGACGGCTGGCGGCACGAAGCCTCCTACGTGCCCCGGACGAACATGTTTAAGACAACGGCCGTTTCCGATCGCTTCCCGCTGTCTGCGGAGACGGTCGATTACGCCGTTCCGGGCGAAGATTTCATCGTCCGCCAATATACGTTCACGAACCGCGGCGAGGCGCCGGTATCGTTCCGCTTTATGTATTACTCGTCGTTCCGCTCGATGGAAACGCCTTTTTACCATACGACCCAGTTCGATGAAACCCACGATTCGCTCATGCACCTGCGGCACGAGTATATTTTTTCGGTCTCCAGTTCAAACGTTTGCACAGGATACCAAGCCGGAGCCGCCGTGTGGGAAAACGCGCAGACCGGCGATTTAAACGGGAACGGGATCGACATGAAACCGGACGGCGCGCTGTGCTGGCATATTGAAAAGCTGGAGCCGGGCGCGGCAGTCGAGGTGCCCGTATACATTGCCGCGGGCCAGACGCGCTCTGCCTCCCAGCAATCGCTGGCCAAAGCCAAAAGCCGGCCGCATACGTACTGGTACGACTTCACGGAGAGCTACTGGCACCGGTTCCTGAGCGATGCCGTGCCTGCCCCCGGATCGCGAAGCGACATCCGCGAGCTGTACGAGCGTTCGCTGCTGGCAATGAAGCTGATGAGCGACGAGAAGTCCGGCAGCGTCGTGGCCGCTCCCGAGTTCGACGAGCAATTTTCCCGCTG
Source organism: Paenibacillus sp. A3 (assembly GCF_001399685.1). Classification (GTDB taxonomy): domain Bacteria; phylum Bacillota; class Bacilli; order Paenibacillales; family NBRC-103111; genus Paenibacillus_G. The sequence goes on along the minus strand of NZ_JTHN01000052.1, from coordinate 4,455 downwards.
CGGGGGCTATTCTTACTGCTGGGGCCGCGACGCCGCGTTTATTACGACGGCGCTGGACCGCGTCGGCCTGACGGAGTTGTCCGCGAAGTTTTACGAATGGACCCTCACGGCCCAGGACCCGGACGGCTCCTGGCAGCAGCGGCATTACCACGACGGCCGGCTGGCTCCGTCCTGGGGATTGCAGATCGACGAAGGCGCCTCGATTATTTGGGGCATGTGGCAGCATTATCTGCAAGTGCAAGATGAAGCTTTCCTGCAAAACGTATGGCCGGCCGTCGAACGGGGCGCCCGCTTCCTTACCGGCTACATCGATGCGGAAACCGGATTGCCCGCTTGCAGCATGGACCTATGGGAAGAGCGATTCGCCGAGCACACGTATTCGGCGGGCGCGGTTTTTGGCGGCTTGACGGCGGCAGCCTCTTTTGCCGAACGGCTCGGCAAACCGGAGCTGGCAACTGAATGGAGTCTCGCGGCGGAGCGCATCCGCCAGTCGATCGGCGAGCTGTGCTGGAACGAGGAGAAAGGCGCCTTCTACCGCGCTTTAAAGCTGGCGGTGCCGGACGCGGTATATCGCGAAGCCCAGCAGCAAGGACTCGGCACCTCCGTAAGCGTCAATGCGAAAGGCTATACGACTTACTTTCTGGAGCACGACCCGATCGTCGACATCAGCCTGATCGGCATTTCCGTTCCGTTCGGAGTCTTCCCGGCCGATGATCCGCGCATGGCCCGCACAGCCGATACGATCGAGCAATATTTGACGTCTCCCTCGGTCGGCGGCATCAAGCGTTACGAGAACGACCATTACATTGGCGGCAATCCATGGATTTTAACGACGCTGTGGCTGTGCCATTACCGCATTCATCGCGGACAATACGCCGAAGCCAAGTCGCTCCTGCAATGGGCGCTCGATCACCGGACGGCGGCAGGGCTGCTGCCCGAACAGGTCGATAAGCAAACGGGAGAAACCGCTTGGGTCGTTCCGTTGACTTGGTCGCACGCGATGTTTATTTTAGCCGTCACCCTGCTGGCGGAGCATGGACAATTGGATTAAAATATACAAGCCCTTGGCTTCTCTCCCGACGGGAGCGGCCAAGGGCTTGATTTATGTTCGGTGACGTTTCGCTGCGAGTACGGCCGATTGGTTGCCTGACGCGTTTACCTCGGAGCGGGATATTCGTTCAATCCGGCCCAGCCGGTGCCCGGACCGATTTCGCCGGTTTCCCCGTTCCCTGCCCGGACATCCCCCTTCTCCAGAAACGGCGTAATTTTTACCCAATCGATGTACATCTTGTCGGTAGTAAAGTTAGGCGTACCTGCCCATTCCTTAGGAAACCAGACGCCAAGCCAAAATTTCGAGGCCGCCCGCGGAACGTTCGTATAACTCGTATAAATCAGCTTATTGTCGACGTAAAAATCGACTCGCTTCGGATCGGTATGCCAATCGAACCGGTACACATGCCAATTGCCGTCGATCTGCTCCGGAAAGTCCGTCACTTGCGAAGTATTCCGCGCTTCGACGACCCAGGTCGTCGTCATGATCTTCCGGAGACTCTTGTCACCGGGCGCTTCGAAGTCGATCTCATGATTGACCTCACCATTGTTGAAAAAGGTCCACAAGGCGGACACCGCGCCGAGCTTCGGCAATATTTTGGCTCTCACTTCATAGCTTCCCGACGCATAGGCATATTTTGTCACAATAGACGCTCCGGTTCGTTTGCCGTCCGCCCGCACCGAGCCGTCCCGATTGATTCCCCGGACCGGTCCGCTGTAAAGATCTCCGTTGCCGGTTAGCTCCACGATGCCGTCCCGGGTGACGGCCACATTGGCCGGAAGCACGCCGCCGTTCACGTCTTGACCGCCCCATTGCTGCTTCGCGATCAGCCATTTTTCAGGATCGATGCCGTTCTTGAAGTCGTCAAAGAACACGCCAGGGGGATGCGGCGGCGGGAGCGGACCTACCGACTTGATCGGCGGATCATCGTCGGGCAAGCTGCCGCCAATCTTGAGAGCGACGTCATCGACATAGGCAAATTTGCCGTTATCCGGATTTTTGTAAACGTAAACCTGCACTTTCCGGGTGCCGGGAACCGTCCGGAACGAGAGCGCCTTCTGCTCGTAAGCCGCCGATTCGAAGCCCAGCACAAATTTGCCGCCTGCCAGCTTCTTGTCGGAGGCATCAAGGCAGTCCGCTCCGATCCAGGCCTTTTCGCCCGGGGTGCCGGCTTTGCCCGCGCCGCTTAACGTAACGATCGTATTTTCGCCTATCCCGTCAATCTTTTGCCCCATGCCGCCTTCGGTGGGACCAAGCTTTAGTGCCTTGGCACCGCTTTGAACGTCGGTAGTTACCACTGTCGCCGATCCCCAATCCTCCCAGTCGGCCTTGTCCTGCTCGAAGCCTCCGTTTTTCACCAGATTCATATCGGCCGGAAGCGGCCCTGCGGCAAGTGACGGCGCCGGAACGGAATAAATCAAGGATGAGAGCATGGATAAACCCAGAATAGCGCTTACAACGAAGCGAAAACTTCGATTGGTCTTTTTATTCATAACCCAATCCCTCCCTTCCATCATTTGGATTATCATAAACGAGCCCCCAGGAATGCGTCAACCTTTTCTGTAATTAAAATGAAAAACACCGGCCTCGTCGAGCTCCGAACCCGGAGTCGAGTCAACCGATGCTTTTCCCTCGTGATTTGCTTTCCTGCTTACAACATAAAATAAAAACTGACGCCCTTCTCGGTATTCGTTACCCCGTACCGGCTTTCGTGCAGCTCCAAAATATGCTTGACGATCGCCAGCCCCAGCCCCGTTCCGCCGGTTTTCCGGTTACGGGAGCGTTCCGCACGGTAAAATCGTTCCCAGATGTCATCCAATTGATCCTTGGGAATGTTCTCTCCCTCATTATCGATGGAGACTTTGAGCCGCTCCCCGTCGCTCTCGATGCGGACGGTAATTTCGCTGCCGGGTACGGCATGACGGATCGCATTGATCAAAATGTTGAACAACACCTGCTCGATTTTGGATTGATCCGCATAGACGGGATGCTCGCCCGCTGCCATATGAACGACCTTCAAGCCCTTTTCGTTCAAATGATGCGACAGCTTGTCGACGATATCCTCGATCAGCTCGCTCACCATAAACCGGCTCTTCTTCAGCTTGATGGTCTTCGATTCCAGCTTGGTCAGCTCCAGCATATCTTTGACGAGATCTTCCATTTTTCCCGTTTCGTCCAGTATCACTTCCAGATATCTCTCGCGCTTGCTTTCGCTGATGCCATCCCGCAGCCCTTCGGCGAAGCCTTTGACAATGCTGAGCGGCGTTTTCAATTCATGGGAGGCGTTGGAGACGAACTCCTTCTGCCGCTGCTCCATCCGCTGCTTCTGCTCCATATCCGCCCGAAGCTGCTCGTTGGCCTGATGCAGCTCCTTGAGCGTATGATCCAGCGTTTCGGACAAGCTGTTCAAGCTGTGGGACAAGCTGCCGAACTCGTCGGTGCTCCGGATGGGCGATTTGGCGGAGAAGTCCAATTTGGCCATGCGCAGCGCGATTTTATTAAGCGTAAGCAGCGGCTTGGTCACGAATTTGGAAAAAATCAGCGAGAGCAGCAGGATCAGCACAATGCCCCCGACTCCGATATACAGGTAGAACAGCCGCAGCGCGTCGTAAGCCTCGCTAATCTGCTGCAGCGACGTGACCGCGAAGAGCAGCTCGCTCACTTTGCCATCCCGCATCACGGGCTGAACCGCGATAAAGCTGCGCACGCCGGTAAGCGTCTCCGTCCATTCTCTTTCGATCATCCTGCCGCTCTGCAAATCGGCCTTCTGCTCGTCGGTAAGCGGGAACCACTCCTCAATGGCAAGGTACATTAAGCCTTGGCGCAAATTCCACAGATTCGGGCTGGGCAGCAGCGCGTCGGTGATGACGCCGGACACTTGCTCCAGCTGACCTTCGATCGAGCTGGTTTCCACGCTGCCGATATCCTTCATCCCCGCTTTTCGAATAACGATCGGAAAGATCAAATCTTTGGCCGGGTCCTCAAATACGCCCTCCACCTGAACCAGGTCGCCGCGCTGCAAATGGGCCGCCAGCAACTCCTTCTGGTCGGAATCGGACATCAGCATCAAGGAAACTTTGACTTGAACGCCTTTATCGTCACGGATGACGATGCGAAAAAAATTGTCGTATTTCACTTTTCCTTCCGGATTCAAGATCGCGAGCTGGGCTTTATTTTGGCTGATAAACAGTCCCATCTCGCGGGTAATGCGCGGCTCGTCCCAGCGGTTCGACGCATACTGCTCGCTGAAGGACTCCAGCTTTTTTTCCAATCCGGCCAATCGCTGGTTCTGGTAAAACTTCTCAAAAAACAGCAGCTGCCCGAGCAGAACGATCGCGTAGAACAACATGAAAAAAGACGCCGTGATCGCGAACAGCTTGAAAGTAACGCCGCCTCTTTTCATC
>NZ_JTHN01000051.1 GCF_001399685.1 Paenibacillus sp. A3 | reverse complement strand
CCCGGTATCGCTCCCCGATAAGTAATGGAGACTTAAATCCGCCACCACAACCCGCGCCGAACCGTCCGGGAAAGGCAGCGGCTGAAGCAAATCAAGCCGCTCCGTTTTAACCTGCGGCACGAGCTCTTGTACCCGCATTAGCGCTTCGGTCGAACGGTCGCAAGCGATGACGGAGTAACCTTTGTCCGTTAAATACAGCGTATCGTTCCCGGCGCCGCAACCGAGATCCAGTATGGGGCCGGTCCCGGACGGATCAATGCCTCCGATGAACGGCTCCAGCCACAAATCGTACTTGACCTGCTCCGGTTTCAGCTTGGAAAACAAGTCGTTCCAAAAAATCGCATCCGACATTCGCAAAGCTCCTTTCGGCTCGCATTGCAGAACAGCCAGTCACACTTGCTTCATCAAAAAAAGCGTCAGCTCCTCGCGGTTGTGAAAAAGCTGCTTCGCTTGCTGCAGCTCCAGCTCCGGAGCCAGATCGCTCACCACTTCGCGAATCGTTTGAAACGCCTTCTTGTGCATCAGCTTCACCGTGATGACAGCCGTTCCACCCGGCTGCAGCGCCCCCAACAGCCCCCGGACAAGCTTGGCCATTTGACGGTGGCTCCAGCTCATGTCGCAAACGAGCAGGTCGAATGCATTTGCCGCAAACGTAACCTCATCCGCCTTTTTCTGAAAATACGTAAGCTGCGGATGACGCAACAGCGTCGCATCCAGCTTGGCCGGGTCGACCGCTGTTACCCGAAGCCCACGCTCCAGCAGCAGCGACGTCCAGCCGCCCGGCGCCGCACCAATATCGAGCGCCGACCGGTACTGGGACAAATCCAAGCCGAAGGCCTGCTCCGCCTCCAACAGCTTGAACTTGGCTCGCGACACTTGCCCTTCCTCCTTGCGGAAACGGATCGCTCCGCCGGACCAATCAGACAAATTGTCCTGCGGCCGGGACAAGCCCAAATATAGCTTAGCTTCCGTGACATACAGGGATAGGATCAAGTCCGCATCGCGCGATACCGGATTCGCCTCGAACACCGCTGTCAGCATCTCTTCAACGGAAGAGCGAACCGATGGCAGGGATAGGCCTGCTAACGCTTCCCCTTCCGCTTTTCTGCCTTGTACCGCTACGTTCATCTGCTTCAGCGATGCTCCTGCAGCGACTAGCATCTCATGAATATGACGAATCGCATGATCGAAAGTACCGTTCCACGGTTGCATCGCGTCGACCGGCTGCATATGCCGCAGAAACACGGGCTCCTGCGCCAGGATGCGGCCAATCGTATCGCTGCGCTCAAATTCGGATGTAAATACGAACACTTCGCCAGGAACCAGCCATTCAAATTTAACGGACTGACCCAGCAGACGCCGAAGCTCTTCTTGAGCCTGCTGGGCAAATCCCCGGTTCGACGTGCCGATAAATGTCGAGTCGTTCATCACAGCACCTTAATCCAAGGCCGGTCTCCGGACCATTCGATCCGAATCGGCACTTGATACGCCTTTGCCAGATTTTCCTCGGTCAACACGTCCCGCTTCGCGCCGGAAGCAATAATTCGCCCCTGCTCGATCAGCACAACGTGCGTGAAAAGCGGAACGATCTCTTCGATGTGATGCGTAACATAAATGACCGTCATTTGTTGTCCGCCGAGCACGTTGACATTTTCAAGCAACCGCTCACGCTCGTACAAGTCGAGACCTGAACAAGGCTCGTCCATAATGAGAATGGACGGATTTGTCATCAAAGCGCGCGCCAGCATCACTTTCTTCTGCTCGCCTTGGGACAGCGTACCAAGCGGCTGATTAGCCAAATGGGCAAGCTTTACCTTGTCCAGCATGGCGACCGCCTTCTCGCGGGCCGACTGCGGAATTTCTTCGTAAAAACGCAAGTAACCGAACTCGCCGGTGGCAATCACTTCCCACACCGGGTCCCCGGCATTTAATTTCTCATACAGCGATTGGCTGATATAGCCGATTTGCTTGCGGACTTCGCGTACGTCGCATTGCCCGTATGTATTGCCGAGCACTTGTACTTTTCCTCGGGTCGGAAACTCGTAACCATTCATCAGCTCCAGAACCGTCGTTTTGCCCGAACCGTTCCGGCCGAGCACAACCCAGTGCTCCCCTTGACGAATATCGATATTGACCCCGGACAAAATATGCCGGTCTTCTCGGATAAAATGAATATCTTGCAAGGATAAGACCATCGTCATGTTGAACCACAACCTATTCTTTTACAGTTTCGGAAATTTCCATAAGCAGCCCGGAAGGCATCGGACCGTTCGTCAGCCGGACATGCTCCGGCTTGCTCGCGTACAGCAGTTGAAACATTTGCTGACGGCCCGCATCGCTCGACGTATGCAAATAAATGCGCTGCGGAAATAAACCGGCGCTTGCCATCGCCCGGACCAATTCCAGTCCGTTGGGCTGTCCCCAGCCCAAGTCGTAGTCGAGCGAAAGCACGTCCACTTCGCACTCCTGCAGCAGCAGCAAGCATTCGTCCACGGTACGGGCAGGTACGAAGCCTTTCGGACAAGCGCGATAATCGTCCAAATAAACGTGGATCACCCTTCGCTCAGCTCCTTGACGTATCGAATTTCCGAAGCGTGCGTGCTCCCTCGCAGGACAGGCGTTTCAAGCACCGCCGGAAGGTCGGACATCGACTTGAGTGCAGTCGAGCGCAGCAGCGAAGCGAATCCGGCTTCCCCGATTTCGCCCCGGCCGATCATGGCATGCCGATCTTTATGCGCGCCTCGCGGATACACGGAATCGTTCAGATGAATCGCCCGGAGGTGCTGCAAATAACCAGTCGCTGCCGCATGCCGCTCCAGCTCCGGCCATCCGTCCTTGGAGGAGGGCCATAAGCCCGAAGCAAAAGCATGGCACGTGTCGAGGCAAAAGCCGACAAGCCCCGGAAAAGCGCAAAGATTCCGCACTTGCACGAGCTCCTCAAGCGTCGTCCCCATGGAGGTCCCTTCGCCCGCCTGATTCTCGATCAGCAGCAGCGAACGGCCCGTATAGCCGGCAAGCGCTTCATTCATACATTGTATAATATTTTTATAGCCTTGTAACGGGTCTTCCCCTTTATATTTGCCAAAATGGACCACGACGCCGACCGAACCGCACGCGTCTGCAATCTCAAGATCGTTGCGAAGCGAGGCGATCGTCGCCTGTCGAAGCTCGCCCGGGCCTACGGCAAGATTCGTCGGATAAGGGGTGTGAGCGATGCTGAGCAGGCCGTGCTCGCGGCAAAACCGGGCGCATTGCTCGGCGTCCTGGCGGTTGAACGCCTTTACGGTCAGGCTTCGCGGATTTTTTGGGAAATATTGGAACGATTGGGCTCCAAGCTTTGCCGCCGACTTTGCCGCTTCCGCATAACCGCCCCGAATACTGATATGGCAGCCAAAACGCATGGTCAACGCCCCCTCACCTCTGGCAGACAAGACAGCAAAACGATTTCTTGGACGAGACGTCGCGTCTGGCAATCGGGCTGCCGCAGCGCAAGCAAGGTTCTCCTTCGCGGTCGTAAACCCGGCAGCGGCTGTCGAAGGCGCCAGTAAGCGAATCGCCGACGAATAGCGGGATTTCCATGTACCCGCCGCCCTGCGTTGCTTCCGTCAGCACTTCGCGCATGGATCGGTATAACCGGTGAAGCTCCTCATCTGACAGCGCGCTGGGACGCCGGGACGGCAGAAGACCTGCATGATAGCAGATTTCATCGCTATAGCAGTTGCCGATACCTGCTAAGACGCTTTGATCGACGAAATTGCTTTTGAGCGTACCCGATTTTACTCGCAGACGTTCGGCGAACCGGGCAGGCGTCAACCCCGGATCGAACGGATCGGGACCGAGCTTATTCATCAGCTCATCGACTTCCGACGGATCATAGAGATGCAAATAACCGAGCCGCAGCCCGATAAAAAACAAGTGACGATCTCCGAAGCTGAGCCGCACTTGAACAGACCGGTCGGGCTTTTCCTCTGCCTTGCCGTAGAACATCATGCCTCCGAGCATTAAATGAAGCACCAGAACATTGCCTGTCGTTAAACGAAACAGCAGATGCTTCGCTCTTCTGTCAATGCGGGAAACGGCCTGACCGATCAGCTCCTGCGCCCATCGCTCGGGCGTCACATTAATCGATTTTTCTCTTGTTACTTCCGTATCCGTCACAGTCCGGCCTATGATTCTCTCGCTTAGCAGCTTACGATAATTTTCCATTTCGGGCAGCTCAGGCATCGTCATTGCTCCTTTCGGATCATGATCTTACCATGTATTTCCACCCCAAAGCGAAATTATACTTACAGCGGCATAGAAAGCTGTTCCGCTGCAGACAGGCCGGACTTTCTTTTTCTGGTTGACTGAGGAACGCGGGATACAGCAGACGCTCCCTCTTGAACCGGAACTGATGCCGGGGCTTGACCTGCTGACCCAGCCGATAGCTTTGCCCGTGTCCGGGCGCTAGACTTCGTCGACTGTAGCGAATCTGACGCTTCGGGCTCAATAGTACCAGCAGCACGTATCGCACTAGCGGATGAGGACCCTTTCCGCCGAAGCCGTTCGATTCGCTTGCGCAGGCTGACGGCTTCGGCATCCTCTTCCCGCTCCTCTTTTCCCTTCGCATGTTTGCCGCTAAGTACGGACGATTTGCGCTCCCCGCTCCGTTTCAAGGCATCTCGCCGCCAGAGATGGTCAAGCGCTTCCTGAGCATAGGCGAGCGCGTGCTCCCACTGTTTTTCCTTATGCTCATAGTACATGGACAGCTCGATATACGGTTCAAGCGAAGCCGTTGCCCGGCCGCCCTTCAGGGCGATATACCGACTCCAGAGCGAACAGGCTTGTGGATAGCGTCCCCGTCGCTTGCAAAATTGCGCAAGCGGCAGCAGGCACGGTTCTTCGGAAGCAAGCTCGTCCTCAGTGAGAAGCTCTTCAGCCAGCGCATTCATCACCGTGTCAGCCATGCCGCTTCGGCCGATTTTATCGAGCCACAGGCCGAGCCGAAAGCACTCCTCTAAACCGAATAACCTCGCGTGAGACCAATCATAGGAACCGTTCAGCAAGCAGGCAAAATGAACGGCCAGGCCCGCCAGCGACAGCACGTCCAGTTCGTTATGCACGAACACGCCTTCCAAAACGGAAGGGTCGCGCTGCGCCAAATATTGAAAATAGAGCGTCGGGGCAAGCGATCCCGGCACGTCTTCTTCGCGGCGGACGCCAAGCCGTTCCTCCTCTACTTTGCCTAGTCGGCAAGAGGGCAGCGTATGCTTCCACAAACTGCGGGATGGATGCAAAAAATCGATGTGCCCCGAGGGCTCAGCGGCCAGCTCCATCCGGTTCATGATATAGCGGTTTTTGACAATCGGCCAATCGAACGATTTGCCGTTATAAGAGATTAACACCGGATGTGCAGCAAGCTTTTGCTCCAAATAGGTCAGCATCGCCGCCTCTTCACCGGGGTGCCGGATCAGCATTTGCTCGATATGATATTGATGGCCTTGGTAAAATCCGACTCCGACCATAAACGGCACGTTGCCTGCCCCATGCCCCAGCCCTGTCGTCTCGGTATCCAGAAAGAGCAGCCGTTCGTGGAATGGAGCGGCAGAACGGTTCGCCGCAGCATTGCCTGCCGTCGGCTCCAGCAGCGCAAACAGCTCCTCCGCGCAGGACGATAAACGGCTTAGCTCATACTGCCCATGACGAAACCCCGCTTCGTACGTGCGGCGGCGGATGACGAAATCGCCCCACTCCGTATGCTTCATGGCTGCACCGACAACCGACCATTCGTCAAACTCCGCCGCGGACTCCGGTTTACTCTCACCGTGAGCCGCCTGTCCCTCTTCGGCCGAGCCAGGTGGCTCCTCTCCCACGAGAATTTTGACTTCTTCCTCGCGTTCCTGCGTACCCGCTATCGACTTTTTGTGCCGCAGCAGCCTTTCCTTAAGCGAGCTCATCGCGAGGCCTCCAGCTGCTTCAGCAGCCCAAGCGACAGCTGCTTCCCGGTCAGCCCAACCTCTTCAATCGGCCCGACACAAGCCGGACAACCGCTCAAGCAGCCGCACGACGAAATCAGGCGCTGCGCTTCGGCGAGCAGTTCCCCGTGCACTTCGTACAGCCGCTCGCTAAGCCCTACGCCGCCCGGGTAACGGTCGTAGAAAAATATCGTAGGCTGCTTGTTATGCACCGCCTTAACCTGCGGAACGACGCGGATATCATGCGGATCGCACATCAAGTAAAGCGGCGCGATGTGCACAAGCACGTTCGCCAGCCCCAGCAGCGCAAATTGCATATCGTTTACCGTCATGCCCGCGGCAATCTCGTCGTCGAATGTAAACCAGTAAGAGCTCGTGTGCAGCTCCTCCTCCGGCAGATGAATCGGTCCCGATCCGATATTCTCGTGGGTCCGAAGCTTGATTTTCTTAAAAATCGTCGCTTTTGCATTCACGGTTACTTCGCCGAACTGCCGCTTGAGCCCCCGGTCAACCGCCTCCCGGTGCACATGCAGCACTTTCAACTGGACAGCCAGGCTGGCGTCCGTAAAATAATCGACGTCGACCTCGCGTATGTAAGCCTTCTTCTCCTCGTAATCGAGCTTCTCCACCTGGTACTGCACGCCCTCGTGAATATAGATCGCTTCTTCGTGAATCAGGGTCGGGGCGCTGAACCGGTCCACCTCGCCGATGACCCGGGCACCGTTCGTCATATCGATGATAATGAAATTTTCCTGCGCGGCCGATCGCAAGCTGATGTCGTGCGCCGGAAACGACTGCTCCATCCAGTGCCACCTGTTTTTGACCCGGTGCAATATTCGTTCCTCCGTCAAAAACTCCAAAATATCATGCAGCGACTCGCCGCCGAATTGCTCGTTTTCTTCGAACGGCAGCTCGTAGGCGGCGCATTTGACATGGTCGACCAAGATGATAAGGTTGTCCGGCTCGATCAGCGCCCGCTCCGGCGGACGCTCGAAAAAAAATCTGGGGTTCTGGATCATGTATTGATCCAGCGGATTGCTGCTCGCCACGAGGAACGTGACGGAGCTTTCCTGCCGCCTCCCGGCGCGGCCCGATTGCTGCCACGTGCTCGCGATCGTGCCGGGATAGCCGTTCAGCACGCACGCCTGCAGCTGCCCGATATCGATCCCGAGCTCCAGCGCGTTTGTGCTGACGACGCCGCGGATCTCTCCGCTGCGCAGCCCCCTCTCGATTTCGCGCCGCAGCTTGGGCAGATACCCGCCGCGGTAACCGCGGATCGATTTCATGCCCAGCTCGTGGGCGACCAGTTCCTGCAAATACGTAAGCAAAATTTCGACCCGCACGCGGCTCCGCGCGAAAACGATCGTTTGTATGCCTTGACGCAGCAGCATCGCGGCGATTTTTCTCGTCTCCAGCACACTGCTCTTGCGGATGCCAAGCTGCTGATTGACCACAGGAGGATTATAGAAGACAAAATGCTTCTCTCCCGCGGGCGCGCCGTTGTCGTTGACAAGGGATACGCTCTCCCCGATCAGCCGCTCCGTATGCTCTTTCGGATTGTCGATCGTCGCCGAAGCGCAAATAAACTGCGGATTCGAGCCGTAAAAGCGGCAAATCCGCTTAAGCCGCCGGATTACGTTGGCCACATGGCTGCCGAACACGCCACGGTAAGAATGAACCTCGTCAATGACAATGAACTTTATATTCTCAAACAGCTTCACCCATTTCGTGTGATGCGGCAAAATCGCGGAATGCAGCATATCCGGGTTCGTCACGACGATGTGCCCGGCATTGCGAATAGCTTGGCGTACGGTCGGCGGCGTATCCCCGTCGTACGTATGAGTTTTGATATCGGCACCCATGATATTCGCCAGCTCTTGAAGCTCGGCCACCTGGTCTTGAGCCAGCGCTTTGGTCGGAAACAAATAGAGCGCACGCGCGCTCTCGTCTTTCAATATGCCCTCCAGCACCGGCAGGTTGTAGCAAAGCGTCTTGCCTGAGGCGGTCGGAGTCACGGTCACGACGTGCCGCCCCGCGCTTACTTCGCGGAACGATTGGGCTTGATGCGTATATAATTGTCCGATGCCCCGGGCGAGCAATGCTTCCCGCAGCCCGGACTGCAAGCCTTCCGGGAATGACTCGTACCGCCCTTCCCGCGGCGGAATCGTATGCCAGTAAGTCACCTGGGACATCAGCTCGGACGACGAGCGGATCAAATCGATCATTTCTTCGATGGAAGAAACCTTGCCAGTCAAACGGTTCATAAATGCAGCTCCTTTTGACGGTAACATTCCTTTCATTATATCGAATGCATGTTCGTGTGACAATCTCTTTTCTTAGCGGAGCCGGTCGAACGGAATCGGAATAACGCGCCTACGGTGAGTTGAAACTTGAAGAAAGCATGTCGTATCCTGCGCTTTCCCGGGAAAGTTTTTTCGTTGTAGAGTCGTCTGTTAAAGGGGCGGTTCGATTTTGGTAGGAAAAGGGATGGGGGATACTCGCATGAGCAACCGGCAAGCGGCAGTCGAGCAGAAAAGCCTTGGCCTGCCGCTCATCGGATTGGCGGGGTCCCGATCGCTCTAAACGCATGGATTAACTTAGAACACATCGGAGGAATCGTCGTAGTCGAACCTTATGCCGTCGTGCATAGACACCTTATGAATCGAAGCTGAGTTCATGGCCGTGTTTGCGCTCACCTGGAGCTTGCCCAGCACTTCCTGAAACGGCTGGGCCTTGGCGCCGCTTGATTGCGACCGAATGGCAAGCTGCAGCGCCTGCTCGATCACGGCGATATCCTGGCATGTAAAATCCATTCCGTCAACCTCCCATGCTTGGATGTTTACTGGAACTATTCTAACCGGATCGTTTTTTATTCATACCTCGGACCAAAACCGTAGTTGCCAATTATTACTCGGGCATACAATGCTTCGCGGATTCGAAGACCAGAGGCCCGACCTTTTTTCGTCAAATTCCGACAACAATTCATCGACCGTTTTTACACATACGGCGGGTCCCACGCTTTTTTCCTCCAGCCGAGCGTTTGACTGACGACCTTAAGATCCCGGTCGAGCGTTACGTCCACCCCGAAGGGCAGCTCGTGATTGTGCCAAAACCGCATATCCCGCCATCGAACCTCATAGCCGTCCTGCCTCTCGGTACAAGTGACATGCACCCGCTGCGCAAAATGCAAAAACGCCCGCACGCCATCAACCGCACGTGTCGCCTCTACGGCCATGCCGCCTTCGGTATGTTTGGCATAAATATCTTTGACCGTCAGCTCCTTGCCATGCACGATCCCCGTATAAAACGCGTCGCTGCTCTCAAGCACAAACTGCCAGCGAAACCAGTGCAGACTCGGGACAACGTGACATATCCCTTCCAGCCCAAGCTGCATTCTTACAAAACGGACTACGCCCCGGTGATGAAGCAGCCGCCCTCCGATATATATAAACGTAAACAAATAAATCCACAAAAACATCCAGCCCGGATTAAGCCCCGTCGCCAGCCATACAAACAAACCTGCCGCATGCGTCATAAACAGCACCGGTTCGAACAACGGGAGCGCATCGAGGTGATGCCAGCGCTGCGAGAACGGACGAAAGCACTGCACGCCGTAGGCATTGAGCCAATCCAGAAATACGTGAAAAACGACCGCCGCCATCGTCCAAGCAAAAACAATCAGCTCATGCTCCCATACTCCGAATCCCCAAGCAATCGGAACGGACAGCGCCAGCGGCCATAAAAGCATAGCCGGAAGCGAATGCGTAATTCCCCGATGCACCCGGATATAAGCGGCATAGCCCCGAACCCGGGCAACCGTATCGAAATCCGGCGCATGCGAGCCGATCAACGTGGCCGCCAGCACCGCATGCAGCAGCGCCGGCTGTTGAGCCACTTCAGGTTGAAGCATAGCCAGACCGGCCAATGTAGCGCCAAACAACAGATGACTTCCGGTATCCACGCAGCTATACGCCTCCTTCGCTTGTCATGCCGTATGCGTCTTCCGTCGCTCTCGCTTTGTATAAGCCCCTGTCCCGCCATCTTGCTCGGTTTCCCAGCGCTCCTCGGCATTAAACCAATAGAACCACTGTTCGGGCCGCTCCCGAATGACCCGTTCCATGAAGCGGTTCAGCACATTCGTCGCCTCGGTCCGCGTCGCCCGTGTGAACGAAGAAGACAGATACAACGGGGCTTCGAACCGCATCCGGTGTACCCATCCGCGTTCGCGCCATCCACTGAAGGGAATAATGGGCACCCGCTGCTCAATCGACAGCGTCGAAGCGCCCTCGGGCGTTCGCGTCATCCGGCCGAAAAAACGGGCGGGCGGAAACGTCGAGCGCCAGAAATCCCCCAGCAAAAAGACGACTCCCCCCGCCTGCAAATGCTTGCGCAGCTTACGAAGCAGCTCCAGCGGCGGCGTGTTGTCATAATCGAGCCCCGGGCAGCCCATATCCCGAAACTTCAAATAGAGCGGCCGCAGCTCCGGACTCCCGCCGGTGGCAACGGTAAGACACGAATACTTCTGGCACAAATACCAGTAGTAGTAAAAAAAGTTGCCCGCATGCGGCGTATAGACAATCGCGCCGCGACCTAGACGCAGCGCCTCTTCCAGGTGCGCCTCCCCTTCCGTCCGGAACCGCCATTTCTCGCTGCCCGGCAGCCGGTGCGATTCCAGCAAAATTTCATATAGCGCAAAGACGACATTTTCGGTATAGCGAAATCCGTCCTTCCTGATCTGCTGAGCCGTCCGTTCCGGCAGCAGCTCCTTCATGTTCCCCTGCACCTTGCGTCTCAAACCTGAACCGGCGCAGCTATACAACAGTAGAGCCGCCATTCGGCATAGCGCGGCCATCACGCTTCTCGGCAGCATACCGCATCGCCGCGCCCAACGCTCGCACGCTTGCCGGTCCGCGGTCACTTTGGCAATCCATTCGTACAAGCTCCCAGCCCCCTAGCCTTTTAAGAAATGCTTCTTGTATCTGCGGGTGATCCGTTCCTTTTCCAGCACGATAAAGAAGTCTATCGTCTCGAACAGGCTATCGTACGCCGGGTCGCCGCCAATCTCCGCCCCAAGCCATTGATAGCCCTTCATCAGCGGCGGCAGCCTGCGGAAAATTTCTTTCTCGGTCAACTCCGATTCGACCATATTCAGTCCCCGAATCCGGTGCGTTTCCAACGGACGGATGCCGTACCGCTCCGTAATGACCTGCTTGCTGCGAAGCATCGTATAGATCAGATTCAGCTCCTTCAAATTCGGGAGATGCAAACTGGCGCAGCCGATCAAATAGCGGTAATTCTGCTCGGTCATATACGCGGCAATGCCCTCCCACAGCATTTGAATCGCTCTGCTTCCGCGGTAGGCCGGTGCAATGCAGCTTCTCCCGAGCTCCAGTGTCTGGCGCTTCAGCGAACCGAACGCGTGCAGGTCGAATTCGGTTTCCGAGTAGAATCCGATGCCCATGGTCACCCGCTCTCCCGGCAGCAGCCGGTACGTGCCGACAACCTCTCCCGTGATTAAATCTTTGACGATCAGATGGTCGCAATAATCATCGTAGATATCCCGCTCCAATCCGTTCTCGGTTCGCATTCTCATGTTCTTCTCTTCTTCCACAAAAACCTGATACCTCAGACGCAGTGCCTGTTCCACTTCAAAGTCGGTTTCTGCCAGCTTGACGGTTAAGATGGACGGCTCGCTTGCGACTTGACTTGCTGCTTGTCGGATCATCGTCAACACGCCTTTCTCCAACTAAAGGTTGATGGGATGAAAGATACAGCTTTAGGGTAGCAGACGATTATTAGGATAGCGTTTTCGTGGTGTAAAGCTTTTGTAAGGCTTCGCCCGGCTTGACCGGCTGTCCGGCATAAAAAAGAACCGCTCGGCAGAACGGCTCTATCGTGGAAATAAACTCTATTTTCTTCAGTAAAGCAATTTGGAACTCACCGCAACCACCAATACAGCGGAATAAAAAGCAATGATGTCAAAATCGCCGCAGCACCCATCGCAAAGCCGCTGACGCTGCCCGCCAGCTCCGAATCCCGGATGATCCGCGCCGTGCCGATGCCATGCGACGAGGTGCCGATGGCGGTGCCGATCGAGATGTCGTCGCGCACGCCCGCCAGCCGCAGCAGCCCCGGTCCGAACATGCTTCCGATCAAGCCGGTCAGAACAGTTAGCACGGCCGTCAACTCGGGAATCCCTCCCGCTTGCCGGGAAATCTCAAGCGCAATCGGCGAAGTGACCGATTTCGGCATCATGGTCACAAGCAGCTCGCGGCTGCCTCCGAGCCCCCAGACGAGTCCGGCAGCCAGCAGCAGCGCGCTGATTGAACCTGCAGTAATGCCCGCAGCGATCGGCAGCAGAGCATTGCGGATGCGCTGCGCGTTTTTGTACAGCGGGATGCCGAGAGCTACCGTCGCGGGACCGAGCAGGAACACAATATAGTCCCCGCCTTTTCGATAGGCTTCGTAAGGCACATTCGTGGCGAGCAGGAAAGCGATCACAAGCGCCGAGCACGTGAGCAGCGGATGAAGCGCTTTCCAGCGCTGCTGCAGCGCGAGCGCAAACACATAAGCCAGCACCGTCAGAGCGATGCCGAACAACGGCTGCTCCGTCCATTCACGGAACATCATGACGACGATCCCCCTCCTTCCGTGCGCGTCCGCCGCCAAGGAGCTTAGCCGTCCAGCCTGTCACGAGCAGCACCCCGAACGTGCTGGCAAACAAGCTGACCAGGATGGTCGCTGCCTGCTCCCCGATCCAAGAAAAAAACACCATCGTCCCAACGACAATCGGCGCAAAGAGCAGCAGCATATGCTTGATCAAGAAGCTGCCGGCCTCCTCTACCCATTCCACCTTGACCCACTTTAGAAACAGACTGGCCGTAAACAAAATCAAACCGATGACGTTAGCCGGAAGCGGAAGCTGCAAGGCAAGCTGCAGAATCGTTCCCAGCAAATAAAAACCGAGCAAGATGGCAAAGCCGCGCACCAGGAGCCGCCTCCCCTCTCCCCAAAAATATCAGCCCGTTTCCGCTAGTATGCCAAAAATATTGCTTTCATGCATATTCCGGCACGGACAGTGGCACCGTAAAGATGGTGCGCTATCCAAGCGCCATACTTTTACAATGAAGGAGTTCGATGGAATTATGGCTAAACCGGACAACCGTGCCGACAACGTGGATCATTTGCAAAACAGCATCGACCACACGATTGAAAACATGAATGAAGCCGAAGATTATTTGAGCGAGCACGCTGACGAAATCAGCCCGCAGGAACGGGAGCAAATCGAGTCCAAGAACGAACGCCGCCTCGAAAGCTTGGACGCCTTCCGTTCGGAAATTAAGGACGAAGCCGAAAATCAACAATAATTGCAGCCCGTCAACGGGGCATGATACAAAAACCTCCGGTTCCTTGCAGACATCTCGTAAGGAACGGAGGTTTTTGTCATAGCGACGATACGGACACACTTACAGCGGAGCCGCTTCACCGGCGGCCGGCGAAGTTTTTCGCGCCGGAATGTCCAGCCGAAAATGATCGTGCGCAAGATAAGTTTCATCATGGAGCGTGCGCGCTTCTTCCCGCAGCCGGTCGACCTCCGCGTCCTGATACCGGGAGCTGATATGGGTTAAAACCAACATTTTGGCCCCTGCTTCTTGAGCAGTCCGTGCCGCATCCATCGCTGTGGAATGATCGTATTGAACCGCAAGCTCCTTGCGGTCCTCCGCAAAGGTCGCTTCGTGCACCAGCACATCCGCCTCCAGCGCAAGCTTGACGGCATGTTCGCAAGGCTGGGTATCGCCAAGGATCGTCACGATCCGGCCGGGAATCGGCGGACCGATAAACCGGCTCGCTTCAAGCACCGTGCCGTCCTCCAGCGTAACGGTTTCGCCGTTCTTGATTTTGCCGTACAGCGGTCCCGAAGCGATGCCGAGCTCCTTCAGCTTCGCCGCATCAAGCTTCCCCTTCTGCGGCTTTTCTTTGATCCGGTAGCCGTAGCTGTCGACCCGGTGAACCAGCGGAGCAGCTTTCACGATAAACTGCTCATCCTCGTACAGCATGAACTCCGCCTTCTCTTCGAACTCCACAATTTTCGTCTCGTAGCCGAGATGGGAATCGCTGATCCGAAGCGCCGTTTCTACAAATTCCCGGATACCTACCGGCCCGTAAATCGTAAATGGCGTGTCCCCCCCTTGATAAGAACGGCTCGACATGAGCCCCGGAAGGCCATAGATGTGGTCGCCGTGCAGATGGGTAATAAACAGCTTTTCCAGCTTGCTGATTTTGACCGGCGCCCGCAATATTTGGTGCTGCGTCCCTTCCCCGCAATCGAACATCCAATAGACGTTCCGCTCCGCAAGCAGATTTAGCATGACAGAGGTGACGTTCCGCTCTTTGGAAGGCATACCGGCACCTGTCCCGAGAAAATACAGCTCCAAGCTCCATCGACCCCATTTCTATCTTTCCGATTGGTAAAAAAGCATACACACCTTCGTACTTCAGTGTAGATTAGCTTTTCTTTCTTCTTAAACAAAAGAGTGGAGCGACCAAGGCCCCACCCTGTTATAGCATACCCAAAAAACGGTTATGCGTTGAAATAACGAGCCTGCGGATGCGCGAACACGATAGCCGAGACGGACGCCTCCGGCTCCATCATGCTGCCTTCCGTCAAATGTACGCCGATATCCTCCGGCTTCATCAAAGCAAACAACTGCTGCTGATCGTCGAGGTTCGGACACGCCGGATAGCCGAACGAGAACCGCTGCCCGCGGTACTTGGCTCCGAAGCGCTCCTGCATCGTCATATCGGCCGGGTCCGGGAAGCCCCAGACGTCGCGCATCATTTGATGTATACGCTCCGCGAACCCTTCCGCAGTCTCGAGAGCCGCCGCTTGAAGCGCGTGAGACCGCAGGTAGTCGCCTTTCTCCCGCCACTCGGCCGCCAGATTGCTGACGCCATGACCGGCTGTCACGACGAGGAAGCCGACGTAATCCATGATTCCGCTGTCTACCGGCTTAAGATAGTCGGCCAAGCACAAGTACGGCTCCTTCTCCTGCCGCGGGAACGTAAACTTCTGAAGCACCTTGGTAGGATCCTCGGGATTGTAGACGAGCACATCGTTGCCGTCAGACTGCGCCGGGAAGAAACGGTACATGCCGTGCGCTTGAAGGATGCCGTTTTTCTGTGCCTCCGCAAGCAGTTCGTCTACGGTTTCTTTAAGCTGCAGCGCCTTCGGATCTTTGTCGGCCAGCAATTGCTCGACTTTCCCCTTCAAGCCAAGATGATGCCCGAGCAGCATCTGCATGTTGATATACGGGATCAGGTGGCTTATCGGGTAATCACGCAGCACGCGGCGCTCCAAGCTCGGCGGCACCTGCACCGGAACGTTCCGGTCCACCGACGACGTTCTGACGCGGGTCAAAGCCGGCATCTGCTCTTCTTTTCGGCCGGATTCCTTCACGTCGGATTCCATGCTGTCCCGAAGCTCACGCACAAGCTGCTGCCGCTGCTCGGGGTCGCTCAGCTTGTTCGCAATATCCAGCCCGTCCATCGCATCTTTGGCATATAATACCAAACCGTCATACTCCGGCGCAATGCGCGTCTTGGTGAACTTCCGGGTCAACGCCGCGCCGCCCACCAGAATCGGCACGTCGATACCGGCCGTCTTCAAGTCCTGCGCCGTAACGATCATTTGCTGCGCCGATTTAACGAGCAGCCCGGACAGTCCGATCGCATCCGGCCGCTCCTTGCGGTAAGCATCGATCAACTGCTCCGGCGGCACTTTAATGCCCAGGTTGACGATCTGGTAGCCGTTGTTGGATAAAATGATTTCGACCAAGTTTTTGCCGATATCGTGCACGTCGCCTTTGACCGTGGCCAAAATGATTTTTCCTTTCACGGCACTTTCCGATTTTTCCATGAACGGTTCCAAATAAGCAACGGACGCCTTCATGACCTCGGCGCTTTGCAGCACCTCCGCCACGATCAGCTCGTTATTGTTGAACAGCCGGCCGACTTCCTCCATCCCTCTCATCAGCGGACCGTTAATAATATCAAGCGGTTTGTATTTTTGCAGCGCTTGGTCCAAATCCGGGATCAGTCCGTCCTTTGTGCCTTCGACAACGTAAGAGGCCAGCCGCTCTTCCAGCGTTAAGTTCGAAATTTTTTCCTTCTTCTCGACCTTCTTCGTACGGAAGTGTGCTACGAATTCGGCCAGTGTTTCGTCGTTCGTATCATAGATCAGGCTTTCGGCAAGACGGCGCTCTTCTTCCGGTATGGATGCATATCGCTCCAGCTTTTCCGTATTGACGATCGCATAGTCCAGTCCGGCTTTCGTACAATGGTACAAAAAGACGGCGTTCAGCACCTCGCGGCCCGCCTCCGGCAAACCGAACGACACGTTGCTGAGACCAAGAATCGTCTCGGTGTCAGGCATCGCTTCTTTAATTAACCGGATTCCTTCGATCGTCTCCTTGGCCGAGCCGATATATTGCTGATCTCCCGTTCCGACCGGGAAAACGAGCGGGTCAAAAATAATATCGTTCGGATGCATGCCGTACTTGTTGACCAGCAAATCATAGGAGCGCTTGGCTACTTCCAGCTTGTCTTTGGCCGTAATGGCCTGCCCCCGTTCGTCAATCGTACCGACGACAGCGGCCGCGCCGTATTTAAGAATAAGCGGTACAACCGTCTCGAACTTCTCTTCCCCGTCCTCCAGGTTGATGGAGTTGATGATCGCTTTCCCCTGCGAATATTTGAGCCCCAGCTCGATTACCCGATAATCCGTGGAATCGAGCATAAGCGGAACTTTCACTTTTTTGACGACAAGCTCCAGAAACTGCTGCATATCGCTCATTTCATCGCGGTCCGGATCCTGCAGACAGACGTCGATGACATGCGCGCCGCCTTTCACCTGCGCCCGGGCAATCTCGGATGCTTCCTCATACTTGCCCTCGGCAATAAGCCGCTTGAACTTCCGCGATCCAAGAACGTTCGTCCGCTCCCCGACCATATAAGGACGGTTCGCATCTTCAATATAGACCGTCTCGATGCCGGATACCGCGGGCGGATGCTCTCCCCGGTGACTGCGCGGCTGGTACTGGCCCAGCGTTTCAGCCATCGCGCGGATATGATCCGGCGTCGTTCCGCAGCAGCCGCCGGCAATGTTCAGCCAGCCCTGATCGGCAAAGCCTGCTAACTTCTTGGCAAGCGATTCCGGCGACTCGTGGTACTCTCCGTTCTCGTCCGGCAGACCGGCGTTCGGATAACAGCTTACCGCCGTCCCTGCAATATCCGCCAACGTCCGGATATGGTCGCGCATAAATTCCGGACCGGTAGCGCAATTCAGCCCGACCGAGATCGGTTCGAGATGCTCAAGCGAAATATAGAACGACTCGATATTTTGACCGGCCAGCGTCGTACCCATCGGCTCGATCGTACCGGAAATCATGAGCGGCAGCTTGCGGCCTTCCGTCTCAAACGCTTTGCGGATGCCGATGCTGCCGGCTTTGACGTTCAGCGTATCCTGCGACGTTTCGAGCAACAGCGCGTCCACGCCTGCTTCCATCAACGCCAGCGCCTGTTCGTAGTAACTGTCCACGAGTTCGTCGAAGGTGACGCCGCCGGTTACGGAAAGCGTCTTCGTTGTAGGCCCCATTGCACCGATAACGTATCTGGGCCATTCCGGCGTACTGTATTTTTCAGCCGCTTCGACGGCCAGTTTGGCCGCTGCCAGGTTAAGCTCCCGCGCGCGGTCCTGCAGATCGTATTCCGCCAGTACGACGCTTGTTGCGCCGAACGTGTTCGTCTCTACCATATCGGCACCGGCCGCAAAATACGCTTCATGAATTTTACGGATGACGTCAGGCCGCGTGACCACCAAAATTTCGTTGCAGCCATCCAACTCGTCGCCGCCGAAGTCAGCAGCAGTTAAATTTTCCTGTTGGATCATCGTTCCCATGGCGCCGTCTAAAATCATAATTTTTTTCTGTAATTGGTCCTGCAATAAAGGCTTGCTCATCCGTGATCCCCTTTCACCCTGCCGCCCCGCTCCATTCTGTAATGGGGTCGGATACTCCTGCAGCCGATCTATGACTCTCGCACCGCACTGCGCATGATACTCACAAATTATGTAACCTTAAGTGTATCAGAAACGATACATGTTGAAAAGCAATTGTGACAAAATTCAGCACTTATCTAATGAATCCTATCGGATTTATATACATTATACATCGACAGATGCGTCCCCTTCCACTATAATAAGAAGCAGAAGGCACGAATTCAAGAAGGAAGAGGGAGAACTATGGCAGAAATTCGCATTCGCAACACCAACGAGCGCATCTCAGGCGAAGCCAACGTGAAAGCATTTTTGGATAAGCAAGAGGTGCTTTATGAGCATTGGAACGCCGCTAAGCTGCCCGCAGAGCTTCAAGGGAAGTTTTCGTTGACGGACGAGGAAAAATCGCAGATTTTGGCTACCTTCGATGAAGAAATCCGCGATCTGGCTAGCCGCCGCGGCTACCAGACTTGGGACATCGTCGCGCTGTCCGACGCTACCCCGAATTTGGATGAACTGCTCAAAAAATTCGAACAGGTGCATACGCATACGGAAGACGAAGTTCGCGCCATCACGGCCGGCAAAGGAATCTTCATCATTAAAGGGACCGACGATGTCGGCTATTTCGACGTTGAACTGGAAGCCGGCGACGTGATCTCGGTTCCGGAGCACAAGCCGCACTTCTTCACCTTGATGGAAAACCGTCAAATCGTAGCCGTTCGTCTGTTTATCGAAACTGAGGGCTGGATCGCACATCCGTTCGAAGACCCGTCTTTCCAAAAAGCGTAATTGGAACTATTAAATAAATTGAACACTCAAGCAGCAAGCCCCTTGTCAAAGGCGGCTTGTTTTATTTTTAGCGCAATAAAAAACCCACCATTATGAAATGGCGGGCTATTCAACTAGGCAAAATGAGTGCTGATCCTAAGCTTCCAGAGAATCGATGATCTTCTGAATATCCCGGAGGCTCGTAATTTCGTGCGCAGGAGTAATCTCGTCTGCTAACGGGAGCCCATGGCGGTTAATCCACATATTCCGCATCCCGATCGAGTTAGAGCCCAAAATGTCCGTTGTCAGCTTGTCCCCGATCATGACGCCTTCCTCGGCCGAAATGCCAAGTAGCTGCATCGCATGCTCGAAAATCGATACTGCCGGCTTTCCTTCGCCAAACTCGCCTGAAATTACGATATGATCGAAATAAGGAGCAAGCTGCGGGACGCCCGCCAATTTCTCTTTTTGCAGATCAGGCGAACCGTTCGTAAGCAGAAGCAGCTTATACTTCCCTTTCAGTTGATCCAACACCTCGAACGTCTCTTCGTAAACGATCGGACGGCTTCTTCGCTCGGCCGGAAACATCTCCGCCAGCTTCAGTCCAAGCGCGGCATCTTCGATCCCCAGAGCCTTTAAGCCGCGCGTCCACGAATCCCGCTGATAAGACGGGGCCAACGATTGAAGCTTGCGGAACTCTTCCTGCTCTCCTTCGACAAACCGGGCCCACAGCCCTTCAAACGGATTAATTCCGATTTTTTTGGTAAACGGGAACGTCTCGAACGATTCATACAATGCCCGAGCTTCACGTCTTACCGCTTCCTCAAGTTGAGCAGGGTCGATCTCGTAATGCTTGGCGGCCTCGCTGCAAGTCGCCTGAAACGCTTCTTTCACGCTGCGCTCGTCCCAGAGCAGCGTATCGTCCAAATCAAAAAGCACCGCTTTGATTGCCATAAGCCGGATTCCTCTTTCTCCACTGTGATGTCGGTTCTGTCTTAAGATTCTTGCTTAAGATTCTTGCTTAAATGCCACTTGATTTTTTTGAGCAAACTCTTGAAGCTTTTCCTTCGCCGCATCTACGGGGAATTGATGATAAAATTTCGTATACCCCCAGCGGGCGCCTTTCGGCTTTAACGTAATCAAGATCGAATCCTTCGTCACGGAAATTTCGTCGATCATATCCGCACTCATGGTCCGGTCTCCGCCGAAACGACGGGAGGTCAGCGAATCCGGGCCTATTTTTAACAGCGGCCGACGGACCCAATAAATCAACAGCGCAAGGACAATGTAGCTTGCGCCCGTGAACCAGTACATCTGATCCTGTCCCGCTTGACCGCGGAATATAATGAAGCAGAAGATCCCGGTGGCGACCAGTATCATCGGCAGAAACCAGCTGCGTCCTTTGAAGGTAACTGAATTGTCGGAGCCGCTTGATTCTGCAATCGTTTCCTTTCCGCTCTTCTTGCGCTGAATGTTGGTTACTTTCGTATTTTTGCGAACCATGCGTTCCCATTTCCGTGACATAGCTGAGCCCCTTTGTCCATTCTTTCTACACTTATCGTAATCTCGCCGATCCCGATCGTTTTCGTCAACCGATACGTCTAAATACGCCAAAAAGTTGGAGCATCCAATATACCGCGCTTTTCCAGCGGCTACTAGATCATCCAACGTATCATGCATATCTCAATTGGATCTAATTCCAATCCCGGACTTGAACTCTGAAACAGACGATGTCGTTCCGGGCGCCCGGATACGCTGTATCCGTGAAGCAAGTCCCCTCTCCCTTACTTCTTCTCGTCCTCATCCACGAATTTAATGTTGTCCAGTTGAGAACGCAAGGAGGATTTAAAAGAATCGATATACTTTTTCCTAAGTGCGTTGCGCTCATCCATTTCTTCTTCCGTCAATCCTTCGGCTTTCGCCTTACGGGCCAACTCGTTGATCCGCTTAACGGTAATGTCGTGTTCCGATTCAATCATGCTTGTCCTCCCGGTAATGTTAGGTCTCCGTTCGCTAATCCACGAACGAGAAGGCTTCATATCAAATTATACTTTGACATTACCGGATTCGAAAGTCAAGAGATTGAGCCGAAGCCTCGTGGAAGAAATTCAGGAAAAACTATAACGGCTATGTATTATGGAAGCAGCAGCTTTTGTCCTTCGTGAATCGTTACGTTCTTCAAGTTGTTCAACTTCCTTATCTGAAAGACGTACTCTCTCAGATCTTGTCCTTTAGCCGCGTGCAAAGAAGCAATACTCCACAACGTATCGCCTTGAGTTACAACTACGTAAGCTTGAGCAGATACGGTGCTTTTGGCATAAGCGTCATCGTTCCCTACCCAAGCGGATACGGTACCTCCGACAAAGAGCAGCAGCATTACCGATATAACAAAAACCATGACTCGCACATATGTTCGGTTTTTTTTCACTTTGCAAGCGGGATCTATGGAGACAGCAGCCGAATTACGATTGAATTGAGCTAGCATTTGACTGTTCTGATACATAAATATCATCCCCCAAACATTTGTTCTGTTCTGAATTTAACACGAACAAACGTTTGTGTCAATCCATTTTTCGAACTTATGTTTGTACGAACTCCGGTTCTGTGTTATACTCCTAAGTAATGATTACCAAAAATGGAGTGATTCATATGGGCAAGATATCCACTCGCCAGCAAGCTATTCTGGAGTTCATCAAGAACGAGGTCAAAGATAAAGGGTATCCTCCGTCCGTTCGGGAAATTGGCGAAGCGGTCGGTCTTGCTTCCAGCTCGACGGTACACGGTCATTTGGAACGGCTGGAAAAGAAAGGGCTGATCCGGCGCGATCCTACGAAACCCAGAGCCATTGAGATTTTGGACGGCACGACCGGCGACGGGGCATTTGCTGTATCGGTTTCCCGTGTCCCGCTGATCGGACGGGTTACAGCCGGCGTACCGATTACCGCGACAGAGAACATTGAAGACTACTTCCCGCTTCCGACCAACTTCGTCGGAGACCATAACGTCTTCATGTTGAGCGTCATCGGCGAAAGTATGATCGACGCAGGCATTCGCAACGGGGACTTCGTCATCGTTCGCCAGCAGCAAACGGCCAACAACGGCGAGATCGTGGTCGCTATGACCGAGGAAGACGAAGCGACGGTCAAAACGTTCTATAAAGAAAAGGACCACATCCGCCTTCAACCGGAAAACCCGACGATGGAGCCTCTCCGTCTGAAGAACGTATCCATTCTCGGCAAAGTCATCGGCGTATTCCGCAATATTCATTAATCCTATTTTCACGTAATCAAAATCAAGACTCCTGATTGATTAGGGAGTCTTTTTTTGCGTCTGCCGGTCGTCCCGGCCTTTGGATAATCCCTCCCCCCGCCACCATCCATACTATGGTAAGCAGCGAATTAGACGGCAGTATTATCAAACCCCTGACTTCCAATATCTCTATCCTGGACAATTCGGAGAATTGGTATATCGTGATTTACGGAAGCTGGCGCTTGAACAATTTATCCAAGTCCGAGATCAAAGAAGCCTGTTCCATGGATGAGGTTCTCGCCTGCATACATCATTTATGTTATGAAAATACAATTAGACGATTGTACCTTCGTAGATCCTTTATTAAACGCACAAAAGCCTCTCATCATGGCTACACCATCATGAGAGGCTGCTGCTAATGCCCGCTAAGTATTAATAAAGGGTCAAGTACTGATCGCGTTCCCAAGCATGAACTTGAGTCCGGTAGATGTCCCACTCAATTTCTTTGAGCTCGACGAAGTGCGCGAGAGCATGATCGCCGAGCGCGTCGCAGATGACATCGTCGCGAAGCAGCTCATCGAGCGCTTGCTTCAGGTCGACCGGCAGGCTTGGGATGCCCTGTGCTTCCCGCTCCTCTTCGGACATCACGTAGATGTTCCGGTCGGTAGGAGCCGGCAGCTGCATTTTGTTCTTGATGCCGTCGAGCCCTGCTTTAAGCATAACGGCAAGCGCGAGGTACGGGTTGGCCGCCGGGTCCGGGTTGCGCACTTCCACGCGCGTGCTGAGACCGCGCGAAGCCGGAATGCGGATCATCGGGCTGCGGTTGCTGGCCGACCACGCTACGTAGCAAGGCGCCTCATAGCCTGGCACCAGACGTTTGTAGGAGTTGACCGTCGGGTTCGTAATGGCAGCAAAAGCGCGGGCGTGACGCAAAATACCTGCCATGTATTGTCTGGCCAACGTGCTAAGACCCAGCTTATCGCTTTCGTCGTAGAACGCGTTCTCTTTACCGCGGAACAGCGATTGGTGGCAGTGCATTCCGGAGCCATTCACGCCGAACAGCGGTTTCGGCATAAAGGTCGCATGCAGACCATGCTGTCTTGCGATCGTTTTGACAACGAGCTTGAACGTTTGAATCTGGTCGGCCGCTTTGATGGCGTCCGCATATTTAAAATCGATTTCGTGCTGGCCCGGAGCCACCTCATGGTGAGACGCTTCGATTTCGAAGCCCATCTCCTCCAGCGTCAGTACGATTTCGCGGCGGCAGTTTTCTCCCAAGTCCGTCGGAGCGAGATCGAAATA
The DNA here is from genome assembly GCF_001399685.1 of Paenibacillus sp. A3. Classification (GTDB taxonomy): domain Bacteria; phylum Bacillota; class Bacilli; order Paenibacillales; family NBRC-103111; genus Paenibacillus_G. The sequence goes on along the minus strand of NZ_JTHN01000051.1, from coordinate 9,690 downwards.
ACCGCCTTGGTCGTTCAATTCCATCGTCGGGTTGCCTTTTTCGTCGGTTTTGAACAGGAAAAATTCCGGCTCCGGACCGACATTCATCGAGCTGAAGCCCATTTCCTCGGCTTCCTTCAGCACCGATTTCAGAATGCCGCGCGGATCGCCCGGGAACGGCCGGCCGTCCGGCAGGTACACATCGCAAATCATACGGGCAACGCGATCTTCCGTCACCCACGGAAAGACGACCCAAGTATTCAGATCCGGGTATAAGTACATATCGGATTCTTCGATACGAACGTATCCTTCGATGGAAGAACCGTCGAACATCATTTTGTTGTCGAGAGCTTTCTCCAGCTGACTCACGGGAATTTCCACATTTTTAATCGTACCGAGCAGGTCGGTAAATTGCAGCCGGATGAATCTTACATTTTCTTCCTTGGCGATGCGCAGAATGTCTTCCTTGGTGTATTGTTTATCCGTCACTGTACAATCTCCTCCTTAAACTATGAGACAAATTATCGGAGCGATGTCCGGTAAAGTCGCGAAAGCGCTACCGGAACAGGCCCCGGCACAGCCCTACTTACGGAAAAAGCGGGATAATTCGCCCTGAATCAGCGATACCTGATTCGGACGCTTGCCGCCGCCCAACAGCTGCTGCTTAAGCATTCGGTGCAGCTGCGTATCGGTCAGCTCCCGACGCTTGACTTCGGTTTGCTCGTTCAAGACGGTCGCTTCCTCGGAGTTTTTGTCGACCGGCAGCAGCACCTGCTTAATCCCGGCGATGTTGACTCCCTTTTCAATCAAGTCTTTAATCTCGAGCAGTCGCTCGACGTCGTTGAACGAATACAACCGCTGGTTGCCTCCCGTTCGGGCCGGGATCACAAGCTCGTGCTGTTCGTAGTACCGGATTTGCCGCGCGGTTAAATCGGTCAGCTTCATTACGATGCCGATGGGAAAAAGCGCCATATTCCTGCGGATATCATCACTCATGAACATCACTCCTAAGCACTTAGAACCTTACCGTTATTGTAACCTTGTTCAAAAAACGTGTCAAGTCATGTAAGGTTTTCGCCTTATGTCAACCCATATTACCGTATATTTTCTCACAAAAAATACGCGGATGACCTGCATCCGCGCATCGAATTACGGACAAACGATGTTATGACAGCAGTCCGCGGTCCATCATATTTTGGATCGCGGTCAGTACGCCCATTTTGCAATGCGAATACGTTAACCCGCCTTGCATATAGGCGATGTACGGCTCCCGGATCGGCGCATCCGCGGAAAGCTCGAGGCTTCCTCCCTGGATGAACGTGCCTGCAGCCATAATGACCGGATGCTCGTACCCCGGCATATCCCAAGGCTCCGGAACGACGTGGGCATCAACCGCAGCCGCCTGTTGAATCCCCTGTACGAACGCGATCAAATGCTCAGGCCCTGTGAATTGCACCGCCTGAATCAGATCCGTTCGCGGATCGTTCCAGCGCGGATGTGTCGTGAACCCAAGCTGCTCGAACACCGATGCGGCAAAAACCGATCCCTTGACGGCTTGCCCGACCAGATGAGGCGCCAGAAACAGCCCTTGGAAAATAGCCCGGGTCGTCCCCAGCATGGCCCCCACCTCACCGCCGATACCGGGCGCCGTCAAACGGTAAGAAGCCAGCTCCACATAGCGGCTCTTGCCCGCGATGTAGCCTCCCGTAGCCGCAAGGCCGCCGCCGGGATTTTTGATCAGCGAACCGGCCATTAAATCGACGCCGACCTCCGTCGGTTCGGTCAGCTCCGTAAATTCCCCATAGCAATTGTCGACAAATACAATGACGTCCGGCTTGATTTCTTTGACGAACCGCACCATCTCTCCGATTTGCGCTACGGTGAACGACGGACGCCAAGCGTACCCGCGGGAACGTTGTATGCCGATCACCTTCGTCCGAGGTGTAATACGCTCCGCAACCGCGGCAAAATCCGGGGAACCGTCCTCCAGCAAGGCGACCTCCTGGTAAGCAATGCCCCAATCCTGAAGCGAGCCTTGCCCGTCTTCCGGCTTGCCGATCACTTTATGCAGCGTATCGTAGGGCCGCCCGGTCATCATGAGCAGTTCGTCCCCCGGACGAAGCACCCCAAAGAGCGCCGTGCCGATCGTGTGCGTTCCTGAAACGAAATGCGGCCGGACAAGCGCGGCTTCGGCGCCGAACACGTCGGTGTACACCAGATCGAGCACTTCCCGTCCCCGGTCGTTATAACCGTAGCCTGTCGAGCCCGAAAAATGATAATCGCTCACTTTATGCTTTTGAAAAGCGCGGATGACCTTCCATTGATTCCGGTCAATCACGCGGTCGATCTCTTTCAATTTCCCCTCGATCTGCAGCTCGGCCTGCTCCATCAGGCCAAGCACCTTCTCCTTAAACATCCTACAGTGTCTCTCCCTTGGGTTCCTCTTGCGTTGGGCGCGCTTCATCGTAAGCGGCGAGCAGGTAACCGATTTTGTCGTATTCTTTGTTGTTCACCCGGACCTTGAACCGCATGTCTTCCCCATCCACTTCATTTTCCAGCACCTCGCCCACGCGATAAACGAGCGAGATCAGATCGCCTTTGTCCGCCGGTATGCGGTAGGTTCGGCTTGCGCCCATGAACCGGGATTCGATCAGCTCGACGAGGAGCTTTAAGTCTTCTTCTCTGTAAGCCGAGATACGGACAAACGGCCCGTCGGTCGTCAGCAGCTCTTTCTGCTCGGGGGAACAGAGGTCGATTTTGTTAAACAGCGTCACGCGTTCTTTGCCGTGTGCCCCCAGTTCTTCCAGCACTTGATCGACGACCTTCATCTGCGCGGCCATCATCTCGGACGAGCTGTCGACAACATGGAGAATCAGATCCGCCTCGCAAGCCTCCTCCAGCGTCGCCCGGAAAGCCGCGATCAGATCGTGGGGCAGATTTTGAATAAATCCGACCGTATCTGTGACGACGATCTCCATGCCTCCCGGCAGCTCAAGCGAGCGCGACGTCGGGTCGAGGGTCGCAAACAGCTGGTTCTCGACATAAACGTCGGCATGAGTCAATTGCCGCAGCAAAGTGGATTTTCCGGCGTTCGTATAACCGACCAGCGCCACTTGGAACACACCGGTCTTTTTGCGGCGCTCCCGGTGAAGGCTGCGGTGCCTAACCACTTCTTGCAACTGCCGCTTCAGCTCCGAGATTCGCTCGCGGATATGTCGGCGGTCTGTCTCCAGCTTCGTTTCCCCGGGCCCCCGCGTCCCGATACCTCCTCCGAGACGGGACAAGTTTTTTCCTTGCCCATACAGCCTCGGCAGCAAATAGCTAAGCTGGGCAAGCTCGACTTGAATGATCCCTTCCCGCGTCTTCGCCCGCTGCGCGAAAATATCCAGGATGAGCTGCGTCCGGTCGATAATTTTGACATCCAAAAACTGCTCGAGATTGCGTACCTGTGCACCGGACAGCTCCTGGTCGAAGATGGCGGTATTGCCGCCGGTCTGCTCCAGCATCGCTTTCAGCTCTTCGGCTTTGCCTTTGCCGATGAACCATTTGAAATCCGTATACTCCTTATTTTGCGTCAGCGTGCCGAGCACCTCGACCTGAGCGGTCTCGGCCAAGCTGATTAGCTCTGCGAGTGAATGTTCCGGATCATACAGTTCTTGTTTTTTAAGCTGCGGCGTGACCAGACTGACCAGCACCGCGCGATCTTGAATTTCTCCCGTTACTTCGTGAATCGTTTTTTTCATATAAGTTTAATTATCTCCTTTGGGGTTTTGCGCTCCAGCCTCACATCCTCCGGCCGGATCGTCTTGAGTTCCTGCCTTGAGGGCTGGGGATCGGACTGTTCAAGGAGACGCACCGCATGCTTGCGCATCCCCTTGTCGACTTCTTCCTCTCGACCTCCAAATTTTAATACAATTTTAATTTCATCTTCAAGGAATAAAACTTTTTCTATAAATACTTGAACAATATTCTTCTCAAAAAGCGAACAGCCCTGTTTAAGTTTGCTTACCATCTCTTTCATTTTAATTCTAATGATCTTTATTGGGTTTTATACCCGGTGACTCTCCTGCTGGCAAAAATGCAGCGCGAAAACGCGCCAAAACCTCCTACCAGCTCATGATGGTGGATGCTAATCCGACCCTACGATAATACTCAGCGATAAGCGCAGCGTCAGCTGTTATATTCGCCTCTTGATCTAACCTCTTCGTATATCTAATTCGCTATATTTAAATATTGTTTATGTTAAGGTTATGAATTGGATTTATCGCTATTGTAAAATAGCTCTCCATGATGATTCTCCGAGTTATGCATGATACTTACCAATAGGCGCATCCAACACCCATTCCAAAATTTCAATCTTCGCTTTAATTTCGTTTATTTCATTTTCGTTGTGCGCTTCGTCTAATCTTTGTACCATTTGTTCCAATTGAATTATCATTCGCTTAATCTGATCTTCGGATCTCATGAGCCAAACCTCCAAGGCTGTAATAAATTAGACTCCGTCGTTAAATCGATTCGGCATATGCAGCTCCCGAAATTCATGCTCCAATACGCTCATTATTATCGCATCGTGATATTGATGATTCCAATATAAGCAATCCCTTTGAATTCCTTCTCTTTTGAAGCCCAGCTTCTCGTAGACATGAATCGCTCTGTCGTTAAAAGCGTAGACACTCAGTTCAACCCTATGCAAATTCATTGTTCCGAAAGCATGGTGAAGCATGAGAAGCATCGCTTCCGTGCCGTAGCCTTTCCCTTGATTTGCTTGGCCCGCTATGGCAATCCGGATATTCGCACTCCGGTTTATCGGCTCGATGTCATTCAGCACTACTTCTCCCACAAGACGATCTGTCGCTTGGGAAATAATCATGAGGTCCACACGGCTTGAATCAGGTTTTGAGATATTTTCAATCCAACCGGCTGCCGTTTGTCTAGAAAACACTTTCTGCGTCCCCGTGAACCTGCTCGTTGTCGGATCGGACAAGTAAGCATAATAATCATCCAGATCATCCATTTCGATAGGCCGCAAGTAAATATGTTTTCCTTCCAAAATTTTGACTACTCCTTGTTTTCCCACGCCTTCGTCTTCCTCCTTAGCGAATTTCACTTTACTAAAACAGCATCCAAAATGTAAACTTTCTCATCCAAATCAAAATAAATTTGCACTATTCAAAAGAATCAACCCGATTTTACCATACAAACAAAAGCAAAGCACAGACAAACCGCTTCAGCCTTAGCCTCATCGGAGTGCTTGTCCCTTTGCAGCACAAAAAAAGAGGCATGATGCCTCACCTTTGCTTTAAAAGCGCAGCAATTCCGCTACGATGGTTTCAGGTTAAAATAGGAATCTTCCTCTGTTTTGCCATGAATATAAAAATCCTCATGCGTCAAATTTAGCAGGTCCTGCTTTGTCAGTTTTCTTGCTCTTCGAACCAGCCTTACAGCCTGAAATCGGATTGCTTTTTCGATCAGATTCCTAATGTGGCGGGCATTGCTGAAATTCAGATTCAATAACTTTTCTTGCATCAAGTGGTTCTTAATCTTATGAATGGCCTCGGGAAGAATAACATACTCCCGTTCCGCCGCCATTTGCTTCGCGATCTCGATCAATTGGTCTATCGTATAGTCGGGAAAATTAACCTGAATCGGAAAACGGGAAGGCAGCCCGGGATTCGTCTTTAAAAAATCCTCAATCTCTTTAGGGTAACCGGCCAAAATAAGAATAAAATCGTTCTTGTGATCCTCCATGGATTTTACTAAACAATCGATGCTTTCTTTGCCAAAGTCTTTATCTCCGCCTCGAGCCAGGCTGTATGCCTCATCAATGAACAAGATGCCACCGAGCGCTTTTTTGACCATTTCTCTCGTCTTCAGGGCAGTATGGCCGATGTATTCGCCAACCAAATCCGCTCTTTCCACTTCAATCAGATGTCCTTTGGAGAGCAGCCCCATGGATCTGAACAGCTTCCCGATAATTCTGGCTACACTTGTCTTTCCCGTACCGGGGTTGCCTTTGAAGATCATGTGATATACGTTGGAGCTAACCTGGAGCCCCTCTTGAGAGCGAAATTGCTTGATTTGCAAAATCGCATAAATTTGAAAAACAAGCTCTTTAATCTCGTCTAAGCCGATCATCTTGTCCAGTTCTTTGTAGATATCCGAAAATGCTTCCATGGCTTGCATGACGTCTTTTGAATCAACTTTTTCCTGCACGGAAAGCGGCTCAGGAGAAGTTGACTTAAAAACAACGTTGATTTGTCGGTCTCTCGTCGTAATGAGCCTGTTTGTCTCTGGAGTCATTTCATCACCTTCCCCTACCCTAATTAATAGTCGGCCGGAGGAAAATTTATAACTGCCCGAAGCAAACTAATGTTGTACTACGGCATTTGCAGCCAGTCAAGTCCGCTGCTGACGATCCGAGGAGCGGTCGTTTAACCCCCGGCCCCCGTTCTGATACAGGCTCCCCACACCTCCAGAGTCAGCTCGCTTCCATGTATGCGTTACATCTCCCGGAACGATTCAAATTTAATCATCGTCCTGCCCCTTTCTTTTCCCTGCGCAAAAAAATAAAAGGGTTGAATTTTTATTCATAGATATGTATATTCATAATAAAACTCTTTCAAAAGGAGGCCTTCGAACAAATGAAAGCACTACAAGATCGATCGATGTTCCGCCTCCTTGAACGATTGGCTTTGCGGACATGGCCGGCTCAATTGGAGCAGCCTTGCGAAGGCTGGATTCTTCGGGCATCCGATGGAGTGACGAAGCGTGCGAACAGTGTATGGACCATTGACGGCAGCGAGCAGTGGACCGAAAATGAAATGGCGATCGCCGATGTGGAAGCGTTCTATATGAGCCATCGCTTGACTCCGCGCTTTCATATCAGCGAAGCTTCGCCCTCTGGGTTGGACGAATACCTCGAGCGCCGGGGATATGTAAACGAAGTGCCTTGCTTCATGATGACGACGGACGTTGGTCAAGCGATACGGCGGACGGAGCCCGTGTACGGAAATTCACTGCGCGCCGTTGTCCAACCGTCGCATGACGCCTCTTGGCTGGGCCAATTTTTGGCACTGGAAGGCTTCGCCCCCGAGCTCTTGGAGTTTTACGCTAACCTCTTCTCCCGAATCGAGGCGCCGACCGCCTATGTAAGCATTATGGACCGTGACCAATGCGTCGGGACGGGAACGGCCGTCGCTGAAGACGGATGGTCCGGCTTCCTAAATATCGTCGTACATCCGCACCGCCGCGGTCAAGGCATCGGCAAGCGCATCGTTCACGAGTTGGCGTGTTGGAGCCGGGATCAAGGAGCAGACCGCTTATATTTACAGGTGATCGCGGATAATGCCCCGGCCATCCGGCTTTATTCGGGAGCAGGCTATGAGAAGCTTTTCGCCTATCATTATCGTATGAAGCCTATGGACAACCTTTAGCCGCAAAATGGACTACGAAAAACTCCCTCTATTCTAAGCTCAGAACGAGCATATGGTAGAGGGAGTTTGCGCCGGCACTCAGGCTTTCTTATCGTCCTGCGGCTTGTTATCGTCTTTATCCCCGGACACGAGTCCGCGGGTCGATTCCTTGAATTCACTGAGCGTCCGACCGAAGGCTCTTCCGAGCTCCGGAAGCTTGGACGGACCGAAAAGCAGCAGCAGCACGATGACAATCAGAAGAAGTCCTCCGATACCGATGTTTCCGAAAGGCAATGCAATCAACTCCTTCGCACCTGGAGATCGTACCTACATTATACCAGCTTGTCCCCGGAAAATAAACCGCTTCCGCCTTACGTTACCCGCAAGACTCAGGTGACCGGCCGGTATCCGAAGACAGACCGCATCTTGTCCCACTGCCATTTCGTCAACGCGAGCGTTTCCCTGCTCTTGTGCCAAACCATTGTCAGCACACTGGATTCCATCGGCGATACGGAAGGGGAATCGTAGCCCAGGAATCGCGCCATATCGAGCGCACGCACCGCATGATAGCGGTGAGTGACGATAACCGCCGAAGTCCAGCCGTGTTCCCGCATGATCGTTTGGCTGAACAACATGTTTTGCAGCGTGCTGCGCGCTTCGTTTTCCAAATAAATGGCTTCGCTCGGCACACCTTTCTCCACCAGGTAGTTGCGCATCCCCTCCGCCTCCGTCAGCAGCGAATCCGCACGGTCGTAGCCGCCGGACACGATGATGCGAGGGATAACACCGGCTTGGTACAGCTCGACCGCACGGTCCAGCCGTTCCTTTAACGCCGGACTCGGCGTCGTTTGCCATAAGGCCGCTCCCAGCACGATTCCAACGTCATGCACCGGCAGTTTCTCGTCTGGCAGAGTGGCCATCCGCCATTGAATGAAGCCGACCCACAAAAGCGCCACAGCGCTCAAGACGAGCATGAATCGGAACAGCTTGCTAACGGTACGGCGAAGCCCAAATGCAATCGGCTTTACGCGGTTCACCCCAGCCATCAAGACCACCCCTTCATACGTTCCGCTAAACTGCCGGTAAACAGCTCCAGCTCGGTGCCGTCCGGATCGAGAAAGTTGATGCTGTCCCCGCCTCCCCGCTCCAGCGGCCCCCTGACGATGGGAATGCCCGCCTGCTGCAGCTTACACGCTGCGTCATGGAAATCTTCTTCCGCTATGGAAAATGCAATATGGTCAACACCATAACCCGGCTTCTCCGAAGACTCGCAGCTTCGTTCGATCAAACATACCCATGCACTTCCCCATTCCAAATAAACGTCGAGACGGCCGCGATGAACGAGCTTCATCCCCAGCAAAGATTCGTAAAATAACAACGATTTGGGCAAATTCGATACGCGAATTGTCACATGATTGAACCCTATAGCTTTCAACTCAAACTCCCCTATGCTGTTCATTCGATGATTCCAAAAAGCGCGCAACAGCCGCGAATAGCTGCGGAGCTTCAGGCTCCAAGCAAATCATATGACGGGAATGCGGCATATAGAGCAGCTCTTTCTCGCCCCGGAGCCGGTTATATATATACCTGGCGCTATAGGGGTGAATGACCTGATCCTGCTTCCCTTGGACGACGAGTGTCGGCACGGAAATGCTCGGCAGCTCCTGCTGCTTCACATACCGGACCAGCTTCATGAACTGAACGGGTGCCGAAAGCGGTACGCTTTTCGGACGCTCCCAAGGCTCGCGCAGACCAGTGCGTACACGCTGCGCCAAATTGCGGATGAACTTTCCCGGACTCACATAAATGACCGCCGCGTTAAGCAGCACGAGACGGCGGACCGGAAAACGGTTAGCCACATAAGTGGAAAGCAGACCGCCCATCGAAAAACCGACCACATCGATCGTGCCGTACTGCCGGCCTAGCCGGTCCGCTTCTTCTGCAACGGCATTCAGCCAGTCCTGCCATTGAACGCCGCGCATCATCCGCAGTCCTGCGTCATGCCCCGGGAGTGTAGGAAGCACGCAAACGTAGCCCAGTTGGCGCAAATAATCCGCAAGCGGCTCCAGCTCAAACGGTCCGCCGGTAAATCCATGCAGCAGTAAGCAAACGCGCGGTTCGTGATTCGGCATGATCGACATTTCTCCTTAGGCCAGCGACTCAAGTTCTGCTAGATCATTTGGACTTCTCTTCTTAGTAGACGTAAGACAGGGGAGTTTCGTTTCAAATACATTCAGGTTTTCCGCCGGTCACTGGACGAATGCCCGATGAATGCAAAAGCAGCGTGGCATGCCACGCT
>NZ_JTHN01000050.1 GCF_001399685.1 Paenibacillus sp. A3 | reverse complement strand
AAGAGGTTAAAGATGTTTATACCAAATATATGATTAGGAAGATCGATTAATATGATTCAAAATAATTTACTTGTTGTCACTATCATTGTACTTGTGATGGGCGTTCAACTTAATTTTTTCTTCAACTCGGTTTTTGGTAAATCAACCAAAAAAAAATACCGATTCATTTACTTCATTATCATGATGTTGCTCGGTTACCTATTTCTAGTTATTCCCGTCTCTCCTATTTCATCTTCGATTCTACCCTTGCTTATGATATTTAGTTTTGCGCAATCTTATAAAGTAGAATTTAAAACCAAGTTCACTTTTTCAATACTTTACGCTGTTTTAATGACTTTTGCTATTTTTATATCCTGTTATCTTTTTTATACCCTAGATTCAGTTGACATTAACTTTGATCCTGTAAATGAACAAGATCAAATAGACAACACGAAAGCTATTTTACTCAGTTGTGTGATCATGTTTGCGATCATTCAGATCATACGACTAGTTGCAAAACGCAGAAGTTCATCTTTGGATAATCGTTACTACGTATTATTCTTGGTTGTTCCTATCGTAAGTATATACCAGCTGAGTATTCTAACTCATAAGGATGTTTATTCTTTGATTTCCGTTATTGGATTAATTTTTTTAAACGTGATGATTGTCTATATTTTTGATAATATCGTTGATAAATTTCAATTCATGCATGAGAATACTCAGTTGCAACATCAGATGGACTATCAGGATGCGAATTATGAAAAAGTCGTTCACAGCTTCAAATCCATTAAAAGAATCATTCACGATACGAATCAACAGTTTTTGTATATTGAAGAGTGTATTAAGCGAAATGAGCTTGCAGCAGCCATGGAACATATTAAGACTACATTAAATAAAGTCGAGGGAGCCTACCACCGGGTGAATACGGGGAATCTGGTTATAGATGCTCTTGTCACAAATACGCTAAATATTGGACAAGCCAATGGCATAAGAATAGATACGAAGCTTAACTTATGTTCACAAGAAGTCCATATTGACCGTTATGACTTATGTGTTGTGATTGGAAACATGCTAGATAACGCAATAGAAGCTTCTAAAAAGTTGAAAATCGCAGAAGATAGGTACATTCTTATCAAAATACATTCTACCGAGTCTACCCTTCTCATTCACATCTTGAATCATATGGAGAATGAAGTTGCCCACTTATACAGCCACAAACCAAACCCGGAATTTCATGGTATTGGATTAACCAATATAGCTAGAATCTGCGACAAGTACGGTGGTCATATGACCATTGAAACGGAAAATAAAGTATTTAATAATATGGTCCTCCTGCCATTTTAAACGAACAATCCTTGGACAATATGTTGTTCAGGGATTGTTTTTTTCGTTTCAGGGCTTATTTAAATACAGCAGCCTTCTTCCATGTATGATGAATTGGGGTACATACAATCTAGAAAGAAATTACGAGGAGGAATGAATAATGAAGAAAATGGTTTCTGTAGTAATGACCGCTATGCTTATTGCCATACCGGTCACCTCTGCTTTTGCTCAAACGAGCCCGACTACTGTAAAAGAAAGGGCACAGGTGCTGGCTTCGAAGCTCCTTTCCGTCTCTGGTGCAAGTGGTGTGCAGTATGCCATTATGGATAAGGGATCCATTGTTTTATCAGATAACGCCGGTGTAAAAGATAAAGCTTCCAAAGCTCCGATCACCAAAGACACTATGTTTGGTATAGGTTCGATAAGTAAAATGCATGTATCTGCTGCAACGATGATGCTAGCTGATGCTTATGAAATTGATATTGATGAGCCACTTACAACGTATATCGAAGACTTCAAAATGGCAGATAAAAGATATAAAAAAATTACACCTCGTATGTTAATGAATCATTCGTCAGGGCTTTACGGTACTCACCTTCCGAATAGTTCTTTATTAGATGACAATGATACAATAGTCCACGATGAATTATTGAAGAAGTTACAATCGGAACATTTAAAAGCAAATCCAGGTGAGTTTTCCGTTTATTGTAACGATGGGTTTGATTTGCTTGAAATCATGATTGAACGAGTGAGCGGTATGAGCTATAAAGAATTCCTTGCGAAATATGTGAGCAAGCCTCTGAATTTAAGCTCAACTAAAACACCACTTGATAAATTTGATAGAGAAAGGTTAGCCAAAACTTACTTCCCTACGATGGATCAGGCTTTACCCATTGAGAATGTTAACACCCTTGGGTCAGGCGGGCTCTACTCAACTGCAGAAGACGTAACTAAGTTTGCAGATATGTTAATGGGTAATCGCACGGACGTTCTATCTAAACAATCAGCCAAAGCCATGCAAAGTCCTGAATATAAAAGAGGAATATGGGTTTCTGAAAAAACGAACGCCTTTAACTATGGTCTTGGTTGGGACACGGTCAGCTTGCCAGAGTTTGATGATTACGGAATAAAGGCATTATCCAAAGGTGGAGACGTCACTACTTATCACGGTTCCTTGATTACAATACCAGAACATAATATTTCTATGGCTGTGCTTTCTTCAGGAGGGTCTTCAGTATTCAATCTTGCATTTGCAACTAAAGTTTTATTAGAATACTTAAAAGACAAGGGGCATATTAAGGAAATTCTACCCGAGAAAACATTTAAACCTGCCTTGAAGGTGAACATGCCGTCTGAATTGCTTTCTTATGCTGGATTATATGTTACAAGGGATTCAACCATAAATATAGAGATTAAGGACGGAGAGATTGATTTACCTGCACAATACGGAGGGTTGATACCCGCACAAACCTATGTGTATACGGGCGATGGACAATTCAAAAGCAAAGATGGCAGTGCAACAGTAAGCTTTGACAAACAAACAAATGGAAAAACATATGTGAAGCTTAACGCCTATGCGAATTACCCAGGATTAGGTCAGTCCATGATGGTGTTCTATGCCTATCAAAAGCTGGATTCCAATCCACTCCAACAAACAACTAAAAAGGTATGGGAAAATAGAAACGGAAAAAGTTATTATGCGGTGAATGAAAAGATAACTTCTGTCTCTTATCTGGCCGCGTCACTGATATCTAAGAAAATATCCGTTGATATGGATCATGGATACGCAAATGGAACTAAAATTGTTAATGAGAATCAAGCAGTAAATGTTGTCCAAATTCCAATTGTGGCGGGAAGAGATGTATTTGATCTCAACTTTTATAAAGAAGGACATACGGAGTATTTAAAGATTGATGGATTCTCCTATATCAATGAAGATGCTATTCAACCCATTAATGAAGGGAAGGATTCATCCTTCAGCATACCATCCAATGGTCAGGCTATATGGTATAAAATTGATGAAAAATCAGCCAATCGAGTCATGAACGTTAAGACTTCGGCAAGTGGGGGATTTGCCGTTTACGACAAGAATGGAATGTCTGTGAACTTCTCCAAGGCAACTAACAATCATTCGGTAGTACTGCCTGAAGGTGGGATGATCGTTTTTGGCGGAAAAGCGGGTGATGTATTTAAAATTGAATTGAAGAATAAATAGATTTCTCCGTACATTTTAAACAAACAATCCTTGGACAATATGTTGTTTAGGGATTGTTTTTTTCGTTTCAGGGCGGTTTTTAATACAGCAACCTTCTTCCATGTATGATAAATTCAGTAAGTACAATCTAGAAAAAAATTACGAGGAGGCATTAATAATGAAGAGAATGGTTTCTGCAGTAATGACCGCTATGCTTATTACCATACCGGTCACCTCTGCTTTTGCTGAAACGAATCTAGTTACTGTAAAAGAAAGGGCACAGGTGCTGGCTTCGAAGCTCCTTTCCGTCTCTGGTGCAAGTGGTGTGCAGTATGCCATTATGGATAAGGGATCCATTGTTTTATCAGATAACGCCGGTGTAAAAGATAAAGCTTCCAAAGCTCCGATCACCAAAGACACTATGTTTGGTATAGGTTCGATAAGTAAAATGCATGTATCTGCTGCAACGATGATACTAGCTGATGCTAATAAAATTGATATTGATAAACCACTTACAACGTATATCAAAGACTTCAAAATGGCAGATGAAAGATATAAAAAAATTACACCTCGTATGTTAATGAATCATGCGTCAGGGCTTTACGGTTCTCACTTTCCGAATAGTACTTTATTAGATGACAATGATACAAAACTCCACGATGAATTATTGATCAAGTTACAATCGGAACATTTGAAGTCGAATCCCGGTGAATTTTCCGTTTATTGTAACGATGGGTTTGATTTGCTTGAAATCATGATTGAACGAGTGAGCGGTATAAGCTATACCGAATTCCTTGCGAAATATGTGAGCACGCCTCTGAATTTAAGCTCAACTAAAACACCACATGATCAATTTGATAGAGAAAGGTTAGCCAAAACTTACTTCCCTACGATGGATCAGGCTTTACCCATTGAGAATGTCAACGCCATTGGAGCAGGCGGGCTCTACTCAACTGCAGAAGACGTAACTAAGTTTGCAGAAATATTAATGGGTAATCGAACGGATGTTCTATCTAAACAATCAGCCGAAGCTATGCAAAGTCCTGAATATAAAAAAGGAGTATGGGTTTCTGAAAAGACGAACACTTTTAACTATGGTCTTGGTTGGGACACGGTTAGCTTGCCACCGTTTGATGATTACGGAATAACGGCATTATTCAAAGGTGGGGACACCGAAAGATATCACGGTTCTTTGGTTACAATTCCAAAATATAATATTTCTATAGCTGTGCTCTCTTCAGGAGGGGCTTCACTATTCAATCTTACATTTGCATCTAGTGTTTTATTAGAATACTTAAAAGACCAGGGGCATATTAAGGAAATTCTACCCGAGAAAACATTTAAACCTTCCCTGAAGGTGAACATGCCGTCTGAATTGCTTTCTTATGCTGGATTATATGGTACAAGGGATTCAACCATAAATATAGAGATTAAGAACGGAGAGATTGATTTACCTGAACAATTAGGGGGGGTAATACCATCACAAAAATATGTATATACGGGCGATGGACAATTCAAAAGCAAAGATGGCAGTGCAACAGTAAGCTTTGACAAACAAACAAATGGAAAAACATATGTGAAGCTTAACGCCTATACGAATTACCCAGGATTAGGTCAGTTCATGATGGTAATCTATCTGTATCAAAAGCTGGATTCCAATCCACTCGACCATACAACTAAAAAGGTATGGGAAAATAGAAACGGAAAAAGTTATTATGCGGTGGATGAAAAGATAACTTCTGCATATTATCTGGCCACGCCAATGATATCAAAGAAAATATCCGTTGATATGGATCATGGATACGCAAATGGGACTAAAATTGTTAATGAGAATCAAGCAGTAAATGCTGTCCAAATTCCGATTATAGCCGGAGCTAATGTATTTGATCTCAACTTTTATAAAGAAGGACATACGGAGTATTTAAAGATTGATGGATTCTCTTATATCGATGAAGATGCTATTCAACCCATTTATGAAGGGAATGATTCATTCTGCATCATACCATCCAATGGTCAGGCTATATGGTATAAAATTGATGAAAAATCAGCCAATCGAGTCATGAACGTTAAGACTCCGGTAAGTGGGGGATTTGCCGTTTACGACAAGAATGGAATGTCTGTGAACTTCTCCAAGGTAACTAACAATCATTCGGTAGTACTACCTGAAAGTGGGATGATCGTTTTTGGCGGAAAAGCGGGTGATGTATTTAAAATTGAATTGAAGAATAAATAGATTTGGAGCCCTGAATTTTATGGTTTAGTATGGTTCTCCTACCATTTTAAACAAACAATCCTTAGACAATATATTGTTTAGGGATTGTTTTTTTCGTTTCAGGGCGTTTTTTAATACAGCAGCCCTCTTCCATGTATGATGAATTCAGTAAGTACTGAAAGCCGAACGGTCATATCTCGATTTGGGATGATCGGATTATAATGAGCTTACGGTACTTTTTTGTTATACTAATGAAATGAAAAGTCATAGCAAGCGTAGAGAGGATTGTTCGTTATAAATCATTCGATATTCATTATGGAAGATGATCAAGCTATTGTAGAAATGGTTGAGACTTATTTAACGAAAGAAGGATATGCGGTGACCGTTGCCGGGGATGGCGACGAGGGACTTCGGAAATTCGAGCAGGCGCAGGGGCAATTTGATCTGTTACTCGTCGATCTTATGATGCCCAAGATAGATGGAATGGAAGTCATCCGCCGCATTCGGGCTTACAGCCATGTGCCGATCTTGATTATGTCCGCGAAGGACAGCGACATCGACAAGGCGTTAGGCCTCGGGTTCGGTGCAGACGACTACATTGAGAAACCTTTCTCGATGATCGAATTGTCTGCGAGACTGAAGGCGATCATCCGGCGGGCGACGCAATACGCGAGCGTTGAGACGAAGGTTGCGCCGAAGCATAACATCCTGAGCATGGGCGATTTACGGATCGATTTCGATAATTTCGCCGTCTTCAAGCACGAGGAGCCGATAAAATTGACATCCAAAGAGTTCGAGATTCTGCGACTATTCGCAGCGCATCCCAATCGCGTCTTTACGAAAGCCCAAATTTACGCGAAGGTATGGAACGATGAGTATTACGGCGACGAGAACGTCATTAATGTTCATATGAGCAGGCTGCGGGACAAGATAGAAGATAACCCGTCAGAGCCGCGGTATATTAAGACGCTATGGGGTATTGGCTACAAGTGGGAAGGTCGCTAAGATGACGCTCATTCTATTGATGATAATCGCGATTCTTATCTGTTTAGTCATGTATCAGGCTGTTAATCGCGTGGGCCATCGCAAGCAATTGCGCCGGTTGCGATCAGAGATCGAACGCATATCATCCCTCGCTACCCATGAGAAGTTATTGCTCATGACGAACGACCGGGAGTTCAAAGCGCTGCTGATGGAGATCAACCGGCTCTTGGAGGCGCAGCATCAGATGTACTCTAACTATGCCAAAATGGAAATGTCGATGAAAAAGATGGTATCGAATATTTCGCACGATCTGAGGACCCCCTTGACCGTCGTACTGGGTTATATTGAGATGCTCCATCTCGATCCGGCGATGCATGCAGAGGAGCGCGAACGTCTGCTGGGCAAAGTGTATGTCAAAACCCAAGAGACGTTGGTGCTCATTCATGATTTCTTCGATTTGGCTAAGCTGGAGTCCGGGGATCAAGTTATGCCGATGACCCGAATTCTCATGAATGAACGTTGCGGCACGACGATTCTGGCTTATTACGACATTCTTGCGGAGCAAGGTTACCTCGTCCATATCGAGATCCCGGATCATCCGATTTATGGCTTCGGTAATGATGAGGCGCTGCACCGCGTGCTGAACAATCTGATCTCGAACAGCATTCAATATGGCAATCACGGCAAGCAGCTCGGTTTGACGCTCCGGGAAGATGAATCTTCTGTCTATGTGGATATATGGGACCGGGGAAAGGGCATTGATGCGATGCATATCGATCATGTGTTTGAACGGATGTATACGCTGGAAGATTCGCGGAATAAGTTCTATCAAGGCAGCGGATTGGGTCTTACCATTACGAAGCGGTTGGTGGAGAGTATGGGCGGGTCCATCCACCTCCGCAGCAAGCCTTATGAGTTAACAGTGTTTACCGTTCAATTGAAAAAAGTACAATACTAGCTCATGAACTGAGGAGGGTTAACTCATTTCATGAGTTTTTTCATGAGCATCATCGCACATAGAGTCAGCTTAAGAAATTCGTAAGAGTGAAGTAAGAAAAAAGAAGATTACGTTCTGTAAGATATAGTTATGAGAGAGCGAGAGGAGAAAAGAGTATGGAGCATATCGTACGAACGAATCGATTGACAAAGGACTTTCAAGGGCAGGAAGTCGTCTCGAATGTCAATATGAATATGAAGAAAGGCGAAATCTACGGATTCTTGGGTCCCAACGGCGCAGGAAAAACGACAGTGATGAAGATGATTACGAATCTCGTCAAGCCGACGAGTGGGGAGATCGAGATATTTGGAGAGAAGCTAATGCCGAATTCCTATCATCTTCTGGGACGCATGGGAACAATTATTGAATACCCGGTGTTCTATGATAAGCTGACAGCCCGCGAGAATCTGGAACTGCATTGCGATTATATGGGGTACTACAACAAGAAGGCGATTGATGAAGCGCTGGAACTTGTGAATCTGGTCGATACGGGCAAGAAGAAAGTAAAGACCTTCTCGCTCGGCATGAAACAACGCCTGGGGATCGCCCGCGCTATTACCACCAAACCGGAGTTGCTTATTTTCGACGAACCGATCAATGGACTCGATCCGCTAGGGATCAAAGAGTTAAGAGACGTATTCCGCATGTTGTGCAAGGAATATGGCACGACGCTATTGATCTCCAGTCACATTCTAGGCGAGATCGAGCAAATTGCGGATACAATTGGCGTCATTCAAGGCGGTCGGTTACTGCAAGAGATTGCGATGGACGAAATTCGCCACGAGACGACGAATTACATCGAGATCATGACGACGGATTGCAGCCGAGCTGCTTATGTCTTAACGGATAAACTTCAATTGAACAATATCCGAGTCATCGACAATCAATTCATACGAATCTATGACCAGCATATGGCGCAAAGCGAAATTACTAAAATCTTGATCATGAACGAAGTGGTTATTGATTCGATTCATAAACGAAGCGGCTCGTTAGAGGATTACTTTTTGCAAGTGTTGAATGGAGGTGGAGTACATGCTTAATTTGATGAAGCTGGAGCTAAGAAAATTTAAGATTATGGGGTATATTCGCAGCGCTGTGATCGCTACTCTGATCATTTTCGGATTCATGATATTGGTAAGCTATTCGCCGAAGATGCACGGCATAAACGTATTTGAAGATTATAGCAGCGTGCTTTCTAAGATAGGTGTACTTGTGAGAGGGACATTTACTATTTTCGCGGCCGTCTTGCTGGGGCGATTCGTCATCGATGAGTTCAATCATAAGACGATTACCGTCTTGTTCATGTACCCGATCAAACGTCATAAAATCATTGCGGCTAAGCTTATGGTCGTGATCGCGTTCACCTTTCTATGTATCGTGGCTTCCACGATTATTTTGAGTACGTTGTATTTTGTCGTCAACTCATTCACACATTTCGTATCGGATGAACTGACGCTGACGCTCGTGTTGCAGCACGTTGCGAAATCAGGCTTCTATGCGCTGGCAGCAAGCTTCACGGCGCTGATTCCGCTCTACTTCGGGATGCGCAAATATTCTATTCCGACGACCATTGTATCCTCCGTCATCATGGTGTTGCTGACCAGCTCGGACGGTGGCGGATTCAGCTTGAATGACATTATTATCGTTCCAATTCTGCTAGCCGCGATTGGCATAGCGGTCGGATACATGGCGATTCGCAAAATTGATCAAATCGATATTCGTTAATTTGGGAGAGTATATTTCAACACATCTCATGCAGAAGAAAGGAAGATAAACATTTTGAATAGCAACATGAAGTTAGCTATGATTCTCCTGGCCGCTGCCAGTATCGTACTCGCCGGATGTACGAAAGAATCCTCCGTCACTAGTACACCAAGTTCGTCCCAGCAAAACTCTTCAGTAAAAGGGGATAATTCTCAAATTGATGTAAATAACATTCATTCCCTAAAAATCAAGAGTGACGTTGCTACAGTTACAGTCATAGGCGACAAACAAATCAATCAAGCAGAATGGGAACTATCCAAGGACAATTCAAAAGATACCAACGTGACTACGTCGATCCAAGATGGAACATTACTGATTATGCTTAAACAGAAACAAAAGATAAGCATAAATACGGGGCCATTGCCATCGTTAACAATCCGTCTTCCTTATAAAGACTTCAACTCCCTTGAGATAGATAACGGACTTGGCAACATATCCGTTGAGTCAGAATTGTCGGTCCAACACTTAAATGTGAGCTCCAGTACCTCCGGCGACATCACCGTAAAGGATGTAATTGGCAAGAAAAGCAGTAACATATCTACTAACCTTGGTAAAGTCGAATTCGATCTACCTAATCAACTAGCACCTCTAAATGTAAGTCTATCAGCAAAACTAGGGAATATTGATAATCAGGTTTCTCTTGAAAAAGCAACAAATACCAAAACGGTTGTTTCCAATGAACTTCATGGATATGTGGGTGAGGCTCAATCCGAGAGTGCAACGCTCAACATTTCCACACAGACGGGCGAAATTCTGTTCAAAAAATGAAAAGAGGCCTCACCCGACCTTACCATGCAGGATATATTTTTGTACTTGGTGTCCAAATTATCGGAACCGCTACTAGAACAATAGAACAGCCTGGGGAAAGCAGACCAAAGTCTGCCTTCCTTTTTTCTTTTTCATTCATTACTTCGATTTTTGTTTATAAATTCTTGTTCCAATCACAATTAACGCAATTGAGAGTAGGAAAATTGGAATTCCTGTATTGAGTTTCTCATAAAAAGAAGAAATTGCAGCCGCAATTATGAAAAGGAATGTTATGCCTATCAATACCAAGTCAGCTTTCATTGGACTACTTCTTAGCACAAGCTTTACACCAAGTACGATAACCAATGCAGACAATAAAAGAAATCCGATGATTAGCGCTGTTGGTCCAAACATGTTCCATCCCTCCTTTTATTGTAATTATATTACATTAATTGTTTGGGGTCACTTCATAGTAAATGGCTGATGAACGAGCTGCAGAAGGCTTCGGGGCAACTGGAGCAATAGTAAAAACCCCCGTCGGCATAGCGAAGGGGAAAGCAAGTTATTTAGCCCGCTTTTTTAGATTGCTTCATCATACTCAATACAAATGCAGCAATTAAAACCATAATGAATATGCTGCTCATTATCATTTTTCCTTGATAAACCTGTTGAAAGAGCAAAATTCCCATGAGAATGAAAGAAGCAACAATGTAAGGGACGTTTACCGAAAACCTTTTGAGCAGGAATTTTAAAACCAAAAGCCCCAAAATCGCATACCCCAGCATCATGCATAGCATGATCGCTGTGACCGAGAGTATCACCTTGTCACCCTCCCTTTTGAAAGGAATTAATTGGTGTTAATTGGGTAGTAAGCCATGACATGTGAGTACCAGCAGCAAGGCATATATAATAATCAATACCCCCATCAGCTACGTTGGCAGGGGGCCTTCGCTGGTGCTTCCAGGCTTACGCCATCTATCATTATGACAATTTAATCTCTTTGATCTCACCGTTCTCTGTATCAGCACTAAAAGTTAAATGATAAGTCTTTCCTGAATTTTCGATAGTATATATCAGATGCCACCCACCGTATGCTTGATCATTGACAAATTGGTCAGGCTCTCCAAAAATTTTCTTAACGTTGGAGGTGGTTCCTTTCCAATCTAATACCGTAGGTTTAACATATATAGAAGTTGCTTGACTAGACTCTTCAAGCTCCTCCAATTTTAAGATTGTTACCAGTTTTTCGTTTTGACCATCTTTAACGACGAAGTTATTTGGAAATTCAAATATAAAGCCATCATACCTAAGTTGAAATCCGTATTCTCCAGTGGTTTCCCATATTTCTTAATGATTTCACTCTTAGTTGACTTAACTGAAAGATCAACTCCCTTTAACTTCCCCTGTGCAGCCAATTTCCAAATTTCATTTTGTTCATTTTTTTGACGATTTATAGAGGATGTTTGTTGTGGTTGCTCCTTCTGCTCGTTTTTAGTGGAGTCCGTTATAGGTTGCTGTTGGCTGCATCCCCAAACAAGTGCTAATGCACAGGCCATAAAAACAACTTTACAGTGTCTCATATGGTCTCCCCTCTCCCTTTATTTACAAAATAAACCATATCATATGAACAGACCAATCGCAAATGCGATTGGTCCATTTCGCGTTAAAAATTAATTCATTCATTTTTACAACGAAGAAAGAGCGCAAAGAAAGCTAAACAAGCTGACGCCGGCAGAGTATCAACGTCAGCTTGCAGCCTAGGGCTTATTTCAATGTCCGCTATTTGGGGTCTTGACCACGCTGGCGGGGGTGCTTTTCAAACTTTTCAGACTTTATTACTCTTCCATTTCATTTAGCTCATCAAGTGAAATCTCTTCCGGCTGATAGTTTTTTAGTGAATAGTTATTCCAATACCAAAAAAAAGCACCTTGGGAAACAATAAGTCTTTCAAACCATAATTCGAAATTAAGATCAATTGCTTCGTATTCATGGCCGATAGTTGCGCCTTCGAATAAATAGTCTTCCCTGCCCTCCTTGACCCGAGACGAATCAATAAAAATAATGATTTGGTCATACTTCGCAATGGCATACAGGTTAGGAGGCAGTTCATTTTGTTCCGAGTATTCCATAATTTCCTCCAAGCCAAAAATATACCAAGGAGGATTAACATACTCTGACTGGTCTTGAAATAATATCGCGCCATCGTGCATTTTTAAGAAATCGATGTAACTCGTTGGTAAGAAAAAGCCTGTCTCTTTTACAAAGCTATAGATTTGATCTGGCGTAGCGGCTTTGTATAAAGCACAAGTGCAGGGCTTAAGATAACCATATCCTCGTTGAACCCATTGGATTGGTTGTTTCGCCAAACGAGCCTTTAAGCTTCTCAAGGTCAGATATATAATTTTGTTCATTTGTCGTAATTCCACCAATTCGTAAATTGATAATGTTTATCCGCATACAAAGGAATTAAAACCTCAATTAACATACCCATAATTTATACTCACTGGCTGGCGAATGAGCTGAGGAAGGCATCCAGGCAACTGACACAATAGTAAAAACCCCCGTCGGCATAGCTGACGGGGGAAAGCAAACTTTTTAGTTTACTTTTTTAGACTTCTTCGCAAATATCATCCTCAGCGCAAAGCCAGCAATCAGAATCAAAATGAAATTTGTGCTGGGGATCACTCTTCCCTGTTGAATTTGCTGAAAGAGCCCAAGCCCGATGAGGATAAAAGAAAATACAATGAAAGGAACATTCACAGAAAATCTTTTCAGTATAAATTTCAGAGCCAAAAGAGACAAAATCGAATATCCCAGTATCATGCATATCATCACGGCTGTTACTGAGAGTATCACTCGTTCACCTCCTTGTCATTACGGGTTTGAAGTGACATTGATGAAGCCAACATAATGTATATTCAGTGTAACACCATTTCCTTTATTTTCAAAATTGATTTTGTTGGCAAGAAGACCAACACCCAATGACACGGCATAAGCGATAGCTTGCACAAGCTTTGTCGGAGGAGTAGGGATCAAACCAGAAATTGCCGCAGCCGCTGCCATTACGGTACCGGATTGCGTTAGATTATATGCGAGGTTAGCGGATTCTTGTTGAGTCAAAGTCAGTGCATAACCCCACCAATAAAAGCTACCATAGGCCGCTGGCGAAATCTGAGAACCGCTCGGAATCGTTAGCTGGGATTTATCAACCACAAGCGTTCCATTAGCGACCTTGATATCTCCAACAGAAATGGCTTTATTTAGTGAAGCGACGCCTCTCTCGTAGACCTCAAAAGTTTCCTTTCCTACGACATTGACAGCGTTTTGGTCAATGTGAAGCAAGCCATCTTCCCCTGTTGTAATATATGCAGACATGGCGGAAATGTTCGTCAACACGTTGTTTTTCAGGTTTTTGTCAACCTGAACTTGGCTGAAATCTTGCGACACAGTAGCAGCTTGTGCAGGTGTCACCAAGGCGACGGAGCTGACGAGCGCAGCGGCGAGAACGGCGTTTGCAGATACTTTCCAAAACTTTTTCATGGATATTCCTCCCTTTTTTTTCTGAACAATTTGTGCGCATCAAATTGAACAATCTAAAAATATCATAATGTTACAAAATATGGGATAGGAATTGGTGTTTATTTTTTATTCTCTTGATTACTTGATATAAGCAAAGTAATTACAGTGATTACCAAACAACCGCTTCTACTTTGTAAAATTTTATCGAATCGCTGTATTTCATGTAAGAATTAGGCGATTATCGAAAAACAGTTCATTGTCAGATGAAACTGACTTTGCTATAATTAACAAATGTAAAATAATAGAATAAAAAGGAAGGTTGTGTATATGGTGGATATTTTAAATCACAATAAAACTATCTCCGATATCATCTTCCAACTTAGAAAAGAGAAAAAATTGACATATGCAGAACTTGAGAAGATAGCGGGCGTGGGTAAACCTGTACTTCAAAAACTCGAAAAAGGATCAACCAAGCGTCCTGAATTTAAAACGGTCAAGGCGATCACGAGTGCTTTCCCTGAAATTTATCAAGAACTCATAGAATGCTACATCGGAATAGAAAATCGAACGGAAGTTTTATATGAAGTTCTGCAAGATGTATTGTCAAGTGAGAAGCCATCGCTAGCTTCCAAAGTCGCGTTGCGTTTTCTTGAAAACCCGAGCAACGAAACGGAAGACTCTTTGCAACGACTTTATTACTTTACGCAAGAGGTTAGTGATTCTAGCTTAAGATTAGAACTGTATAATGTCATTGTGAAATATTCGAGAAAGCATGGCGTTATGAACTATATTGCGAAAGGCTTGCTACAGAAGTATTTGATTGAAAGAGCAGATTTCAAACGTATTGACCAATCATTCCAACAAGGACTAGAAATCGTGCATTATACTGATTTCTTAACTAACGATGAAAACGTAATCTATCACTATAGGATGGCTTTACATGCTTATGCTATAAAAAAATATAGGGAATGTATACAGTTTGCTGAAAATGGATTTGTGTTAGAGAGAATGCAATCGGAATTAAAGGCGAGAGTACATTTATCTCTGATTCATTCTTACTCAGCTTTGAAAAACTATGATAAAGTTGAAGAGTTATTAGATATTTTTGAAAAATACGAGTATGATTTTGTTTACGAGGCGGCTAAAATTACAAGATCAATAACCAAAGCAAGAAAAGGGGAATATGATACTGCAATCCCTCTACTTGAAAATCACCTTAAAGAATGCAGCCAGCAGTTTCGATTAAATATCTTCGACGAGCTTTTGGAGATTTATTTAAAGATAGATGATTTGGATGCATGTTCGAAACTTTTAGAAAAAGAGAATGAAATAATGAACACGGGTCCTAAAGACCCTAATATTTACAGATCGCTAGGGAAGTATTATCGACACAAAGGATATTATCAGGTATCTATTGGTTTAATAGATGAAGGAGTAAAAAGCTTCGTTACTAGTGTCCAATATTTAAAAAGGATTAATGCCTTTGAAGAAAAGGATATATATGTATTTTTACTATTTATCCAAAACTCAATAATACTTAATCAGGGACTTTATGGATATAATTTCAACGAGGCATATAAAAGCATGGTACAAAAAAATCTCTTATTGTTAAATGAGAGAGGAAAGTGATTTATGAAGAAAGCTTTTCTTTTTCTTTTGTTCTGTTTTTATCTTTAAGTGGTAGTTTTTCCTAAAGTTGTTCAATATAAATTGATATAATAAAAGGAAGATCATATATATGGCTGATATTTTAAATCACATCAAAACTATCTCCGATATCATCTTCCAACTTAGAAAAGAGAAAAACTTGACATATGCAGAACTTGAGGAGTTAACGGGTGTGGGTAAACCTGTACTTCATAAACTCGAAAAAGGATCAACCAAGCGTCCTGAATTTAAAACAGTAAAAGCGATCACGAGTGCTTTCCCTGAAATTTATCAAGAACTCATAGAATGCTACATTACAATAGAAAATCGAACGGAAGTTTTATACGAAGTTCTGCAAGATGTATTGTCAAGCGAGAAGCCATCATTAGCTTCTAAAGTCGCGTTGCGTTTGCTTGAAAATCCTAGCAACGAAACGGAAGACTCTTTGCAACGACTTTATTACTTTACGCAAGAGGTTAGTGATTCTAGCTTAAGATTAGAACTGTATAACGTCATTGTGAAATATTCGAGAGAGCATGGCATTACGAACTTCATTGCGAGGGGTTTATTGCAGAAATATTTGATTGAAAGGGCAGACCTGAAACGTCTTGATCGAACGTTCCAAGAGGGCTTAGAAATTATACATTATATCAATTTTTTAACTAACGAAGAAAAGATAATATATTATTTTAGAATGGGATTACACGCTCATAATACGAAAAAATACAGGGATTGTATTGAGTTTTGTGAGAATGGGATGGTGCTTGAAAAAAATGAATCAGAATTAAAGGCGAGAGCACATCTGTCCATGATAAATTCTCATTTGAGATTGAAAAATTACGATAAAGTTGAAGAGTTACTAGACGTTTTTGAAAAATACGAGTATGACTTTGTTTACGAAGCTGCTAAGCATACACGTGCAATAACAAAAGCAAGAAAAGGTGAATACGAAATTGCAGTCCCCTTACTTGAAGAGAATCTTAGGGTGTTTAGCCCGCGGTTTCGGTTAAATATAGTAGACGAACTTTTTGAGATTTATTTAAAGATAGATAATTTGGATGCATGTTCGAAACTGTTAGAAAGAGAGAATGAAATAGTGAACACGTATCCTGATGGCCCTAATGTTTACAGAGCGCTAGGGAAGTATTATCGACACAAAGGATATTATCAGGTATCTATTGGTCTAATAGATGAAGGAGTAAAAAGCTTCGTTACTAGTGTACAATATTTAAAAAGGATTAACGCTTTTGAAGAAAAGGATATATATGTATTTTTACTATTTATCCAAAACTCAATAATACTTAATAAGGGACTTTATGTATATAGTTTCAACGAGGCATATAATAACATGGTACAAAAAAATCCCTTATTCTTAAATGAGGGAGGAAAGTGATTTGTGAAGAAAGCTTCTCTTTTTCTATTTGCTGATTCAATAATATAGATTGAACAAATGGACAGGCATATTTGCCTGTTTTTTCTTTTTAAGAGTAAAAATGTTTCTCGTTTCTTGGATTAAATGGAAAATGAGAAAGATGATTTAGACTTATATTATGAAAAACGTTTTAGGAGGAGGAGCGGTGAATAGTCTAGTAGCAGATTGCAGCGACGAAATATTACATCACGAAATGAAAGCCATCGTACAGAAAATGGACAGGGCAGTGCAACAAGGTGAAAGCTTAACGAGTGAATCGATAGTTCGATTGAGTCAACAATTAGATACATACGTTTTAATTGCTCAAATTCGAAAAATGCGGTGTGTGAGCTAGAAATCGTTATGGTTTGAGGTGTGTTT
Source organism: Paenibacillus sp. A3 (assembly GCF_001399685.1). GTDB lineage: Bacteria > Bacillota > Bacilli > Paenibacillales > NBRC-103111 > Paenibacillus_G. The sequence continues at coordinate 6,978 of NZ_JTHN01000050.1, read as the reverse complement.
ATGCAAGAGGATCGAAGAACTGGAATTGTTAGAGTGGTAGACAATTTAGGTAGAATCGTAATTCCTACGGAGCTTAGGCGTATGTTGAATCTTGATCCCAACGTGAAGACAGAGTATTTCTGCGATGATAAGAGAAAGGCGATTATGGTTTATAGATATCACTGCAATGAATGTTTGTTTTGCTCAGGTAAGGAACAAACCATTTACTTCAAAAAATTTTATATTTGTATGCCCTGTATTCAAAGCCTTCCGGCGCTTCAAGTGTTCTTAGCGCGGGTAGAACGTGAACGAGTCAACGAGAAAAAAAAGAAAGTAATTACCAAAAGAAGAAAAGAACTATTGGATCGACTGCACAAAGCGATGAAGGAAAATCCAGAAGCTTCGCAGAGAAAACTAGCCGAAATCTTAGGAGTTTCACAATCATGGGTTAGTCAATTGATTAGGAACCAACCTATAGATGGGTCGTCGGGTGTCGGGTGCTAAACACCATATAACAGGAGTCCTGAATGTCGATCCGGGGTTCCTTTTATTTTCTCAAAAAAAATGTAATCATGTTGTGGAAACGCCCGAAAAAGAACAGACTGATTCTAAAAAGCCAATATGGTAATAATAGGTCCGCAATAAAGCAATGGAAGTCCGTCACGCCGCTTTCGACGTCCAAGGATTGACATTACGCCGCACCGTCCTTATAATTTGGTTGGTTGACCAACCAAGACAAGGGCGGGATCGGATGAGCACACAGGAAAAAAGAAAACGATTGATCGATGCGGCTTATAAAGTATTCGTCAAAAAAGGGTACCTCAACGCTTCGATCAAAGATATTGCAAGCGAGGCCGGGATGACGTCGGGGCTGGTTCATTATTACTTTAAAAATAAAGAGGAGCTGCTGCTTTCTGTACAGGAAGAGGTCCAACAGCGTTACCAAAAGCAATACGACGGGCAGCCGGATGATGCCGCAACCCCCGAAGCCGTGCTGCTCGAAATCAAATCCAGAGCGGAAGACAATCCCGACTGGTACCGCTGGCGGTATGAGCTGTATTCGCTCGGGATGAAAAGCGAGAGCGGTCATCTGGAACAGGAAGTCGCGTCGATTCTCAAGAGCGGGAGGGAGAGCCTTTCGGCGCCGCTGCAGCACTTGGTGGGCGATTCTGCTAACGCCTCGGCGATTGCAAGTATCCTATTGGCCTGCTTCGACGGATTGGCGCTACAGAAAATCGTCGATGACGAGTTTGATCTTGACCGGTCGTATCGATTGTTGATTGAGCTTCTCGGGCTTTATGTAAGCAAGTCCGAAGGGGAGAGCAGATGAAAAGGATAGTCATCAGTCTACTCCTCTTCCTGCTCGCGGCTCCTTCTCTTTCTCTAGCCGCCGAAGGCCGCGATACGGCTCAACAAATTGACGCATTTATGAACGAAGCGCTGGCGAAATATCATATTCCCGGGGCCTCGCTGGCGGTCGTGCATCGCGGGGAGACCGTCTATCAAAAGAGTTGGGGGACCATGAGCGACGGATCGGCCGTCACGGAGGACACGACTTTTCTGATCGGCTCGGTCAGCAAGCCTCTGACGGCTCTTGCCATGATGATGTTGGCGGAGGAAGGCAAGCTCAAGCTGGATGAACCGATTGAGACGTACATTCCTTGGTTCACATATCAAACGGACAGCGGGAAATCGATAACGGTGCGCCATCTATTGGAGCAAACGAGCGGGATCGGCGCTTATGAAGGCATGAAGGTGACGGACAGGGAAGATCGCGATCGGGAAAAGGGGATTGCGCATGCCGCTGCGGAGCTAAGTGGGGTCAAGTTGAGCCGTACTCCGGGTGAGGCCTATGAGTATAATTCGGCGAACTATTTGCTCTTGGGGGCTATTGTTGAAGCGGTATCGGGCCAGCCGTTCTCTGCATTTATGGATACCCGTGTCTTTTCGCCTCTTGGCATGAACCGCACGACAGCCGATTACGAAAGCGCGGCTAGCAAAGGATTCGTGCCCGGTTATCGTTCATGGTTCGGCAAGCCGGTGAAAGGCGACGGGCTGTACGATCCATCGGGAGCGCCTTATGGTTATATGTCCTCAAGCTCAAGGGATCTGGCCAAATTCATCAAATTCATGTTATACGGCGGGGAATTGATATCGGAACAAGGTCTGAAGCAATTACGAACGCCGCCGGAATCTAACAGACGCTATGGTCTGGGCTGGCACTTCCCCAGATCGGGCGAGAGGTATCCTTATCATACAGGGGCAACGCCGGAATATAAATCGGAACTGTTCTTTATTCCCGAGCAGGAGCTGGGCGCCGTTCTTCTGATGAATAAATACCACGAACTGGAAGCCGTCGCGTATTTAAGCATCATGGAGGGAATCCGGTCCATTATGAAGGGTGAGAAGCCCCATTTGGCGGAAATGAACGCCAGCACGCAGTGGATGACGCTCGGGGTTGTCATTTTGTTTGCTGCGGTATCCGTCCTCGGTATCATCCGCCTGCAGCGCAAAACGGCGATAAATAAACCATTGTGGGTCTGTGCGGGTGCGCTTTCTGTGATCATTGCCGCCGCGCTTATTCCGTTATTTACCTATAGTATGGGTATCTCGTGGAGAACGGTCGGCCTCTTCCTTCCGGACGTCGCATTTCTCGTCCTATGTCTCATTGGGGTATTGGCCGTGCACGGTCTGGCAACCTTTCTCTTCCTTGCAGTGAAACGAAAACGGTAACACCTTAATATCCACCGAGGAAAACCGACATTTTAAATGGAAGAGGCCTCTGACGACGTCAGGGGTCTCTTTTGGTTCTTAAACCATGATAATTTTTCTGAAAAAGGCACACTATGAAATTAAAAAAAGAAGGTATATATTGACAAATTAAAATTACAAGTGTAATATTACGTATGTAATATTTGGAGAGGAGGTAAAGCCATGTCCAATGTTCCCAAAATTTCAGAATCGGAATGGGAAATTATGAAGGTTATTTGGAGTCAAAGCCCTTTGACCGCTGAGCAAATCGTTCTCCAACTATCCGACAAGATGGAGTGGAGCGATCAGACGGTTCGAACCTTTATTAACAGGCTTTTGAAAAAAAAGGCGATCGGTTTTGAAAAGTCGGGAAGAAGCTATCTGTATTTCCCGTTAGTCTCTGAGAAAGAATGCGTTCGGGCCGAGAGCCAATCGTTTCTCAAAAGGGTATTTAACGGGGCGGCCGGTATCATGGTAACGAATTTTTTAGAAGAAACCGACTTATCGCAACAGGAGATTGATCATCTTCATCAGATTCTGACGGAAAAAAGAAGAGAAAAAGATAAAGGAACGCAGGCGTAGTGAAGCTGCACCCCAGTTAAGAGGTAAGCTTATGGACATTTTATGCGGCATTTTTCTATGGTTTTGTTACTCGACCTTGGCGGCGAGCGCTGTTGCGCTATTGGTCATGGCGATTCAAGCCTTGTTTCGTCGCCATATGAGCGCCCGTATGCGGCATGCGCTCTGGCTGATTGTGTTGATTCGGCTGCTTCTGCCTGATTTCCCCAACAGCCCTTTAAGCTTGTTTAATATGCTCCATTTGACTTCCGGCATGGAGAAAGCAGTTTCGGAAGTCCTCCCTTCCGGAGCCGACACGCCGCCAATCGCAGCACCCGAGAATAGTCAGGAGAAAGCACCTCTGTCCACCCAGAATTACGCGCCGTCTCAGAATAACGATCTGCTTCCGGCAGCCGTTGCGCCGCAAGAAGCCGAAAAACCGGCACCGTCTTCTACAGACAGATATCCGTTAGCCCTAAAAATCGTATCGGTTGTATGGCTTGCAGGAACAGTTGCAATCCTTGGCTACTTATTGGCTTATATGTGGAGGATCGGCGGAAAACGTAAGACGCTCCAGGCGGTTAAAGATCCGCGGATCTTGTCCGTGATGAATGATTGCAGAAAAAAATTCGGCATTCGAAAGCCCATTCCGCTGCTTACAGGAAACGAGATGAAAAGCCCGTATATTTCCGGGGTGATCCATCCGTGGATTTATGTTCCCGAAGCGCTTGGAAGTCGGCTCAGCGACGCTCAGCTGTATCATCTTTTATCACACGAACTGGCTCATTACAAAAGAAAAGATATCGCTTGGAATATGATCGGAAGTTTTGTTCTGGCGGTTCACTGGATCAATCCTGTGATATGGATATGCATGAAGAAGATGAAAGCAGACAGGGAACTGGCTTGCGACGCCTATGCGCTGGAGGTTCTCGGAGAAGCCGAGGCCATACCGTACGGGATGACGATCATAGAATTTTTGAAGCTTTATTCCGCCAGCCGCAATCAGCCGAGCTTGCTGTATTTCTATGGGTCCGACGACCGGCATCAAATGATAAGGAGAATTACGATGATTAAATCGTTCAAGAAAGGAACGTATAAGCTTTCGTCCATTGCCGTCGTATGCGTTGCTGTCATGAGCGTCATGACGTTAACCAATGCGGCCGAGCCGGGAACCGCCGATGCTCCGAAGCAGTATGCGGAACACTCCGCGGCAGTTGTCAAAGACGGAAAGCTTGTCCCTTCCTCGGGCCAAACCTTCAATACGTTGGAGGAAGCGGTTAAGGCAGCCGATTTTACGTTCAAGGTCCCGGATGGGCTACCGAAGGGATACCGCTTGGAAGAGGCCAGACTCAGCCGGAAGAGCGCCGAGGAAAGTAAGTGGAATGAAGCACAGTTAAGATTTGTAGAAGGCAACAAAGAGGCTGTGTCCGGCACTTTCGATTTCTTAGCGGTGGAAGGTGGAGCCGGCCTAGAAGCCACTTATGAGACGATTGAACAATCGGTTTTAAACAACAAAGCAGGCGGATTTTCGATTGGACAAGGGTCTCTAAGGATGATGAAGGGATTATGGGCCATGAAGGTGACTGTAAAAAACTCCGGGCAAAGCGAAAGGCGCTACTACGTTTGGGAGGAGAACGGGGTTCAATATCAGATTGAAGTGACAGGGAGCCTGTCGGATCAAGACATTATAACGATCGTCTCCTCGATGAAATATCCGGAAAAGGCCTGATACATGGAGCAAGAACCATCATCATACATCCCGAGGGGAAGCCAATGGCTTTCGGGTCATCAAATCGAATCAGGAAAGGATTGTTGCAGATGAATTCCGCAATAAAGAACAAGAACAAAAAAATTCGCAGGTTGCTTGCGATCCCTATGGCCGTTTTGCTCGCCTTCGGCGCAATGGGGGCACCCTCTGCTGCGCCCGCAGCCATGGCAGCGAAGGGTGCCGAGCAACCGGGCTCCACAGAATCTTTATTCAAGCTTTCCAGCGACTGGGGGCTGAACCAAGCCGCCGATAAGGGCTTGGTGACCAAAACCAATCAAAGCGTTACGAAAAACGGCGTTACCATTACCGTGAAGGAGGTCATGTTTGACGAGGCGCAATTAACCATCGGCTATGTGAGGCATGTCGCTAAAGGACAGGAAGACCGTTCCTTTATTCCGGTTATTTCGTATGGCGACAAGATGCATACGTCTGGTTTTGAATCTGTCGACATTGATGATCAAACGAGCGCATATTTCCTGAAATTTACCAATATGGGGCAGTTTCCCGATCAGTTCGACGTGAAGCTTCAAGAAGTTCGTTCCCCTGATCAGCCTTGGCAAGCCGAGTGGGAGCTCTCCATTCCGGTAAAGAAAGTCACGAAGGGAACAACGGTGCTTAAGCCGATGACGACAAAGTCTTCCGGCGACACGTCGTATACGGTCAAGGAGATCGCTATTACTCCCAGCCGGACTGCAATCAAGTTTGAGCTCAAATATCCGAAATATATGGACGATGGCCGTTACTTTCCGTCTATGAAACTGGAAGATGAAACGGGAACGCTCTATGAAGGGTACCCAAGTTTCATCAACTGGAAGCCCACGGACGACGGATATTCAAGGGAATGTGTTTACTTGTTCAGCCCTTTTCAAACGGTTCCTAAGTCGATGAAGATCGGATTTGTCCACGAAAAGCTGTTAATGTATCATGAAGCGAAGCCGGAGATTTTCGAAGCGGCTGTGGAACACAAACCGACTGCCGAGAAGCCGATTGTGCTGAAAAGAAACAAGTCGGGTCTGGTGAAAATTACCGATATCCGCTATGGCAAGGATAAGACCGAGGTTCGTTTCCAAACGGAGGGTCCCGACCCATACAGAGTAAGCTTGGAGCTGGTAGCGGACGGCAAGGCATGGTCTGCGCCGGCAAAACTGCTTGATCCGAAAACTTATACGTTTGTAACGAAATTCCCGGCGCTCCCTTCCAATGCTAAGGTAACACTCACTTCATCCGAGGTACACGAAACGAAATATGTGCCGGAGCTGGCGATGACGATTCCGGTCAAGCCTTAATGTAATCGGGAATCTTCAGGATTGATTTTTGAACTGTAAGAGGTACTGCCCCAAGGTCTAAGTGTACCGTCCGGGCAGTACCCTTTTATATAGACTTAGGTCCTTCAGTAAAAAATCTTCGTAGCTGAAAATAGAACTCAAATTCAAACTGTATGGAGTACGTGGGAAATAAAGAGACGACCTTTCCAGAAAGTACGGCATTTCTGATAATGCGGCCTCGAAATGTGGGAGAAAAATGAGATGTTGATGGAATTGAAAGCCCGCATGTTTTAAAGGACCGAAGGCTAACGGCCTTAGCTACTCACTTGATGTTCCGAATCGTACTTAATTTAGTAAATTCATCATCAATAAAATTCGTTAATTCGATGAATTTAATCTGTTCATCGATTTGCGCTAATACGGCCGAAGCTTCCTCCAACTGTTGGACAAGGTTATTATAGACGTTAATTTGAAGCCTGCTCTCTGTGACTTCAATATTGTCCAATTGTTTTTCCAAAGATAAGGGTATCACGGCCGCGGAATCTATGCTTTGACTTAAAGCTGGCTGATACGGCTGTTCATTAGCAATAAACGAAGCTGGAATATTGCTAGGAACCTGAATATAAGAAAAAGGCTGCACAGTGGTTTTAGCTTTGG
>NZ_JTHN01000005.1 GCF_001399685.1 Paenibacillus sp. A3 | reverse complement strand
GCAGAGCTCTGCAAAAAAATTTGCTTCATCAGGTCGTACCGGGGCCGGACAATCGTATGATCCACATTCAAGCGGTTCAGCACCTTGCGCATGTTCACAAACGAGTATTCCGACATGAAGCCGTTGTCGAGCGTCACAGCGAGCATGCGAAGCCCGTACTTTTCCTTGAGCGTATGAATCAGGAACGTGCTGTCCTTTCCTCCGCTGTAGGCAACCAGCGCATCGTACTTCCGGTTCTGCGCCTTGCATTCGCGGATGATTTCATCCAGCTTCGCCTGAAGCTTGGGGAGCGACGGAACGGGCTGTTTCCCGCTCTGCTTGCGGCAAAAGGAGCAGACGCCTTCGGAATCGAACGCGATTCCGGGGTAGGTTTCGGGCATCACGCATAAGGTGCACCGTTTCACGGTTGGGTTCCCCTTTCTGAATTAGCTTAATTCGGACCGGTTGATTTTGAGATTGGCGGTCTTGGGCAGCGGCTCGCGAAAATGGATAGTGTCGGGAATCATGTAATAGGGCAGAACCGATTTGCAGTAGCGGATGACCTCCTTCTCCGTCAACGCAAGCCCCTCTTCCGTGACGACCAGCGCCTTCAAGCTGCTGCCTTTATCCGGATCGTGCCTGCTGATCACCGCAGCCTCAATCACGCCGGGCATCTGGCACAAGCGCTCCTCCACTTCCTCCGGACTGAACCGGAAGCCTTGCGATTTCAGCATCTTGTCCTTGCGTCCGACAAAATACAGGTAGCCTTCCTCGTCAAGCTTTCCGAGGTCGCCGGTATACAGCGCTCCGCCCCGGAACACTTCGTTCGTCTTCGCCGGATCGTTCCAGTAGCCCGGAGAGACGAACGCGCCCCGATGCACGATTTCGCCGGTCTCGCCCGGACCGCACAAGCGGCCGTCCTCGTCTTCGACGGTAATGTCCACGCCGGGCAAAGGCTTGCCCACCGACGGGATTTTGCGTTCGAACTCTTCGGGAAGCAGGCACGTGGAACGAAAAGCCTCCGTCATGCCGTACATCATATAAAATTTCGTCTGCCTCAGCAGAGCCTTTAATTTCATTAGCTCGTCATGGGGAAAAGGTTCGCCGATAATCGAGATGTATCTGAGATGAGGGTATTGGTGCTTCGCCAAGGGAGAGTGTTTTTGGAGGAGCATCCTCCAAAGCGACGGTACGCCGTGGAAGCCGGTAATCTGCTCGCGAAGCATCGTTTCCACGATATCATGAGGGAAAAGGGATTCTTGCAAAACCAAGGTTCCGCCTACATACAGCATGGTGAACAATTGACTGAGCGCGCCGTCGAACGAAAACGGGGTCACGCTGATCAGCCGGTCGATGTGTCGGTTTTCTAAAACCTGAACGGAGGTGACCGTCGCTTCGCTAAAAATCCGATGCGTCACCACGATGCCCTTCGGCTTTCCGGTGGAGCCGGAGGTGTACAGAATCGCTGCCGGATCGTCTGCATGCACTTCTGCCTGAAGGCTGCCCGCGAAATCCGCGCACTGCAAAATGTCTTCCAGCGCATAATCATGTTCATACTCCGACCGGTCTCTGCGCTGCGCCTGCGCCTGAGATAACCTTACGATCAGCTCGATGCTGCTTTCTTCCAGACCGGCTTGGTTCAGAACGCCGATTCTGCTGTCATGAACGAACAGCGCCCGCATCCCGCAATCCATGACGATATGGCGAAGCTGCTCGCTTTTGAAATGCGGATTGATATGGACGACGATCGCCCCCATCTTCATCGCCGCCAAGATGACGACAATTTCTTCGAGGCATTTGGCCGAAAAAATGCCCAGCCGGTCGCCTTTGCGAATGCCTTGAGAGAGCAGAAATCGCGCGAGCCGGGTCGAGGCCTCGTCGGCTTCCCGAAAGGTCAGCCGCCTGTGCTTCTCGATGAACGCTTCCTTCTGCGGATCGTCTGCCGCAGCCTTGGACAACATGTCGGGAATCAGCATACGGCTCCCCGCCTTCATGCCCTTAACCGTTCGACCAGCGACACGACACCATTCATCGTTCCGAGGCTTTCCATGTTCACGTCATCCTCGGAAATGCTTACCCGAAACGTTTCTTCCAGAAAAGAAATCAGATCCAGCACATCCAGCGAGGTCAGTAAGCCTGCTTCGAACAGATTCAGCGAAGGATCGGTTACAGGCTCATGGGTCAGCTCGCGAATATAATCGGAAATTTGTTCTCGTACCGTCATCGGTCTGCGCCTCCCGCAATTTTCCATTTTCCATAAAGGTACAATCAGGTCTGCTTCGTTACATCATCGTTTGCTGCTTCTCCGCTTTCAACGTCTCGATAAAAGCCGGAATCACTTCCAACAGATCGCCTACGATCCCGTATGTAGCCAGATCGAAAATCGGCGCATTCGGATCGGAATTAATAGCAATGATCGTTTCCGCCTCCTCCATCCCCACCGTATGCTGCAGCGCCCCGGAAATCCCGCAGGCAAAATAGACGCGGGGCTTCACAATGCTTCCGGTTTGGCCGATCTGATGGGAAGAATGCATCCAGCCCAGATCCACAGCGGCCCGGGTAGCTCCCACGCTGGCGCCTATCGCTTCGGCGAAATCGTAGATGAGCGGCAGGTTTTCCGCCTTCTTGATCCCCCGCCCCACCGCGACAATCGTATCGGCCTGCAGCAGATTAGCGGGGTCCGCCCGCCCCTTCACGACTTCCAAAATTTCAAGCACCGTCTTGGACACGCGAATCTGCGAGCTCATATCCCTTACGGTGCCGCCGGGCGCGCTTACTTTCGAGGCCGCCCGGAATACGTGCTCCTTGATTGTCGCCATTTGCGGTCTTTGGTGCGGAATGACGATTTTTGCGACGATGCTCCCCCCGTAAGCCGGTCTCGTGACAATCAGGTTGCCCGTTTCCTTGTCGAGCGACAGGCTGATACAGTCGGCGCACAATCCGGTATTCAGCCGTGCGGCGACTCTCGGGAAGATCGAACGGCCGCGCCGGGTGCCGCTTCCGAGCATGATGGCCGGCTTCAGCTCGGCCAGCAGCTCGCTCATGCAGCGGGCTTCCGCGTCCTCCGCATAGGGCTGAAGATTCGGGCTGTCGACCAGCCATACCTCATCGACGCCAAGCTCCAGCAGCTCGCCGGTTAAATGGCCGATCTCGCTGCCGAGGAGTACAGCCGATACGGGCAGCCCTGTTCCTTCGGTCAATTGCCTCGCAGCCCCGATCACCTCTGCCACCGAAGGAACAAGCGCTCCGTCGGCATGCTCCGCGTAGACGCAAATGCCACTAAACGACGCTTCGTTACTCTTAACAGTACGCTTATCGTCCGGTATGGACCAGTCGAGAACGGCGTCTCCGGGCATAAAGTCATCCGGCAAGGAATCGTCGACGATCGCATCCGCCGGGCATACCGGCACGCAGGAGCCGCAAACGACGCACCGGCCGTGATCGACTTGCGCCTGGCCATCCTCCAAGCTCAACGCTTCAAAAGGGCAAAGCTGCACACAGGTTCCGCATCCGATGCAATTCGATTGGAGAATGCGAATTTGGCTCATGTGAAAACTCCTGTTCCTTTGTCGTCGCAGACCCCGATTTTGGACAAAATGCGGGCTGCGCATTGCCGGTTGTCCGCATAGCGTACGATTTCCCCGTCAGCCTTTCGCTCCTTTCCGGCCGGATGGTATACGCCGACGACCCGGGTAGGCGATCCGCTTAGACCGACCCGCCCCGGCTCGATCCCCAAATCGTCTGGGTCCCAAACCGTGATTTGCGCGGTCTTTGCCTTCATCAGGCCCACAACCGATGGAATCCGCGGCTGATTGATATGCTTGCGGATGCACAGCAGCGCTGGCAAAGGCAGCTTGATCATGATTTCGCGGTCCTCCAGCTCCCGTTTGACCACCATTTCCCCGTCGTCATGCGCAGAGCAGATTTCGCTTACGTTTGCCACATGAACGATGCCAAGCTGCTCTGCCAGACTCGGGCCGACTTGGCCGGTTTCCCCGTCCAGCGATTGCTCGCCGGTCAGTACAAGCTGGAAGCCGCTCAGCCTGCGAATCCCCGCCGCCAGCGTATACGAAGTGGCCAACGTATCCGCCCCGGCAAAATCACGGCCCGACAGCAATACGATCCGATCGACGCCCAAGGCGGCGATTTCGCGAAGCTGCTCTTGGCATTTTTCCGGGCCCATCGACAGACACGTCACGGTCCCTCCGTACCGGTCCTTCAATTTCAGCGCTTCTTCCACGGCATAGTAATCGTTCGCGTTGTTCACCAACCGGCTCGCTTCCCGGCTTGTACCGCCCGTTTCTGCGCTTTCGTCCGACATATCCTGCAGCATCACTTGTTTGACGCAGACTGCAATGTTCACCGAAAGCCTCCTCCTTCCCGAATGCTTCAATATCTGGGCCCATGATACATATTATATATTCTTTGGGTAATTTTGGTAGTGACGGATTTCACAAATCTTGTTAACATTCTGCAAACGAAAACGAAATCGCCTGACCGTTCAAGTCGACATGATTAGGGAAAATATAGTGTTAGACTGACCCTTGAGAAAAGGGAAAGCGGTAGCTCAGAACACGAAAATAAAGTTCCAGACTACCGCTGCTTTATTCAACTAACGTTACCCGTTAGCGTAATCTATTTATCGTTAAGGCTGAGAAGACTCCCTCTTCGATAAGGGGGAGATGAATCAGCATCCCTTGTGTATGCATACGAATATATGTTCTATAATTGTCATAAAATCACCAAAGGAGGTAAATGCTCGCATGTTGCATCATAAAGCTATTCGCTTTCGCAACTACCCTACGGAGGAGCAAACGACGCTGATCCATCAGATGTTTGGATGCGCTCGCTTTGTCTTTAAGCACTTCCTTGCGAGGTGGAACGATACCTTCCAAGAAACAGCCCGGAACATGAAAATAAAGTCCCAGACTCCCGCCGTCATTCACGTTCCCCCTTCGTGCATGCTCATGCCGAATAAGGATAATTTTAACATATTGCTCCCCTAATGCAACTGCATCAAAAAAGACGCTCCCGATGGAAGCGTCTTTCACATTTCAGAACAAATGTTCGATTTTTGAAGCAATTAAAATAAAAATCAGCGAATTCGATTTTCATTATTATTAGTATAAACCATTCGTAATTATAAGTCTATACTTTTTCTGGGTATCGTTCTATAGTTTGTATACCCGGCCGGGAAACCTAACAAGTTTCGTTGTGGAAAGGAAAAGGTCTTGTGCAGATCCGTTTATGGAATTCCAATTTGAAAGTCCGGTTAATCGGCGAAGCGCTGTTTAACCTGCTGTTTTGGATGTACTTTCCGTTTATCACTGTCTATTTTGGGACGGCATTAGGCAGCCATATTGCAGGCATTTTGATGTCCATCCCTCCTATATTCAGCATCATGGGAAGCCTGATCGGAGGAGCTTTGGCCGACCGGTTAGGACGGCGCCCCGTGATGCTGCTGGGCGCTTCGCTTCAGACCGTGATGTTTGCCTTATTTGCGATGTCGTCGTCTCATTGGACGGATTATATCGCGTTTATCGGCATTGGGCTCGGTGGAGCCATCTACAGGCCTGCAAGCTCCGCTATGGTGGCCGATCTGGTGCCCGCGCACGAACGTCGCCAGATCTTCGCAACGTTCGTGACGGCCAATAACATTGGCGCAGTGCTCGGACCTGCAATCGGAGCCGTGTTCTTCTTCCATTACCGGCAGGAGCTGTTGTGGACCTGCGCCGCGGTCCTGCTGTTGTACTTGATCGCAATGTATATCGTAGTTCATGAAACGTTGCCGCAATCGGCGAAAAGCACCCCGGAAGTCTCCATTCCGCTTACCCGCGTATTCAAAGATCAGTTGAAAGGATATGGCATCATTTTTCGGGATAAAGTGTTCCTGGTTTATATTTTAGCCGGCATCTTTGCGCTGATCCCCATTATGCAACTGGATCTGTATTTGGCGGTGTATGTGATCAACGAGGTCCCTGCCCAGCCTCTCCTCTCATGGAAGGAGGATTCCCTTGTGCTGTCCAGCACGGAGATCTTTGGCTGGTTGCTGGGGTTAAACGGTCTTTTGTTTGTCCTGTTTGTTTTGCCAGTGACGAGATGGTTCCGACATTGGAAGGAGCGCAATGTATTCATTCTATCCTCGCTATTGTCCGGATTGGGCACATTCGCCCTTGGATTGGGCACCAACCTATGGTACTTGTTTTTCATTACGGTCATCTTCACCTTTGGCGAGCTCGTACGCTCTCCGGTCACCCAAAGCTTTATCAGCCGCTATGCCCCGGAGCATGCAAGAGGACAGTACATGGGAGCCGACAGCCTGCAGGCGACGATCGGCAGATTTTTGGCCCCGGTCACGGTTTTCCTGTCCGGCTGGGTCTCTCCGATGGGAATATTCAGCCTCATTTTGGCGGTTGCATTCCTAAGTATCGCGCTGTACATTCAGTTATTTCGAATCTATGTGGAGCAGCCGGAGGCAGCGGATTGATGTAATCCTAAAAATTAAACGAAATTTAAACTTGAACCTGACTTCAATTTAACCTTGCAACGTTATTCTGGAACAAGAGAGAGGAATTCGAATCAGGAGGGGGTGGAGTATGGGGGACCCTAAGGAGCATGCGGTTGTTTTGTTCGACGGCGTGTGTAATTTTTGCAACCGGTCGGTTCAGTTTATCATCAAGCGCGACCGCAGCGGCTACTTTCGTTTTGCCTCACAGCAGTCGGGCGCCGGCAGCGCGTTGCTTGCAGCCTTCCCCGAAGCCCTTGGAACAGATTCGATCGTACTGATCGAACGGGAGAGGGCGTATACCGAATCGACCGCGGTGCTGCGTATCGCAAGGCGTCTGGACGGATTATGGAAGGCGGCTTACTTGGCTATCGTCATTCCTCGGCCACTCAGGGACCTGTTCTATCGCTGGTTTGCGCGGCGGCGCTATCGCTGGTTCGGCAAGCAGAGCTCCTGCATGATGCCCACTCCTGATATGAGGGAGCGGTTTTTAAGTACGGATTAATTCATTGGAGGGTTGAACTTTGATCTTTCGCGTGCTTCGACAATCGATTCCGGCCACGATACGGTATTTTCTGGCCAGCATGTTCCTTATGTACGGACTCGTCAAGCTGGTCTTCGGACAATTCGGCGAACCGACGGCGGAGATCGCCGCGGCCAAGGGCGAAGGCTTCGCCCTAGCCTGGACGTTCTTCGGGTATTCCAAAGTATACGAAATGTTTATCGGCTTGGGCGAAGTTGGTGCGGCGATTCTGCTGTTGTTTCCAAGGACGGTCACCTTGGGAGCCCTCATCTATTTTCCGATTGCCGTGAATGTTATGCTGGTCAATTACTGCTTTGACATCGGCGTGCAGGATTTGAGTACGGTGCTTGCGGTCATGTGCTTTGTGCTGCTTTGGCTGGACCGGAAGAAATTGCTCCTTCTCGTTTCCCGAAAGGAGATGAAGGCATGACAAGTTTTGTTATCGGGCAATTGCTCTTTATCTTTGCCGTAACGACCGTATATTACTACATCAAGGAACGGATTAAGATGAAAAGAAACGAACGGGCGGGCTTTAAGTAGGCCTGCCCTTGTCAGGTACGGCCCGAGGGCACCTTTGACGCCTCCCGCGCCGTCCCGCGTTTGCCGCCCAGTTTGAACACTACGATGCCGCCGACGATGACAAGCACCCCGATCAGCTTGCTGAATGTAAAAGGAACCTTGTCCAGACCCATCCACCCCAGAGAGTCCCACAACAATGCAAACCCGAGCTGCGCCGCCATAACGATCGAGACGGCAAACGTAGGACCAAGCAGCCTGATCCCCTGCACCAGACAGGTGACCACCCCTACCCCGATCAAGCCGCTAAACCAATACCAAGTCTGCATCGGATGCGGGGCAAATAAATGCGTTCCCTCAACAATCAGACCGAGCGTCAGCGAAGCTAGAAATCCCAGTCCCAACACCAGTGTCGTCGTAGCCCAAGAGCTCGCACGCTCGTTCACCTTGCTGTTAAAAATATTTTGCAGCCCGACCAGCGAGCCTGCGATAAGCGACAAGGACAGCCCTACCATCATAATCGCGTCTCTCCTTTTCCCTGATTGTGCTCGTAAATATTATGACCTGCCAGCGAGCTTAATCCATTCCTGTCTTTCACCACAATAACCCCTTTGCGGCGCTCAACGAGACCTTGGATACAGAACTGCCTGATGACCCGGTTCAAATGCCTGTAGCTTGTTCCTATGAAATTCGCCGCGTCCGACAGACTGACCGCGCTTCCCTGCTCCTCCAATCGGGACTCGGATTCGTCGGACGTGACGGACAACAGATAGCTGGCCAACCGCACTTCCACCGGATACATCAAATTGAAGCTGAGCGAATTGGATTTGACGTAAAATTTCTGCGTAATGATATCGAGCAAAAACTGCAGCAGCGGCGCATGGTCTTTTCCGTAGTTGTGCAACCAGCGGTATTGGACGCCAATCATACAGACCGGCGTTACCGCCTCGACCGTATTGAGGATGGGCGTCCCGCGTACGTATTCGACATCCCCGATCACCTCAAGCGGCGTCTTGAAGGAGAGAACCAGCGTTTTGCCTTCCGATGAGGTCGTATAAATCTTTAACTTTCCGTGAACCAGCACGTACAGATACTCCGGTGCTTGGCCTTGGGTGCAGATGAGATCCCCCGGTTCGAAGCCGTACAGCGACAAATGCGGCCGCAATGGCTCGTGAAATACGGATTCGAGCTGAAATGCACGCAAATAATGTTTCAATTGCTCACGATCTTGAATTTCCTTCATGCTCCGGCCTCCAGCCTCAACTTGCAGCGATCAAAATTTTAGGATGACCACACCGGCGATCATCATGGTGATCCCGATGAACTGCGGCAGCCCCATCTTCTGCTTCGCCACGCCGAACCACCCTTTGCAGTCAATGATGAAGGTCAGTCCCAACTGGGCGATCAGCAAAACGGCAATCGTCAGCGTCACGCCGATCTGATGAATCGCCGTGACGTTGCTGAAAATAACGACCGCGCCGAAAGCGCCGCCGGTCAAATACAGCGGCTTTATTTGCTTGAAGCCCTGCCAACTCCCGTCGCGGACGAAGATCAGAATCAACAGCGCCGCGACGAATCCGGTGAACTGGGTAAGCGTCGCCGCTTGCCATGTGCCGATATCTTGGCTGATCCGGGAGTTGGCTACTCCTTGCAGGGTAATAAAGCCTCCGCCTAAAAACGCAAATAAACTCCCTCGCATGTCTTCCCTCTCCCCAACTATACATTTTTCCATTATTAAATGACAGATCGAAAGATTGGGAAAGGACATATGTCCTGAATTGGCAAGTTGTCGCCGAGCTGAGGCCCGGACAACGCAAAAGAGACCTTCGAGGATTTGAAGGTCTCTGACGTTTATATTAAAAATATTGATTCCGGCGTCACATCTTGCCCTCTTCATTGCCCCAATTGATCATTCTGAGCAGAACCTGATCCCGATCATGAAACCCGTAACCTATGAAAAACGGAGAGGCCATTTTCAGAACAGAAAAATGATTCTCCCGGATCAGCCGATCGATCACTTTCCAGAAAATAATGGACAGGTTGCCTTCCAAATAATCCTGATCTTCCGAATATCCCTTCGGATATGCGTCGCTGTCTGCAAATTCCTGCCAGCCCTCAAAGCCGACTTGCGTGTAGCCCTGAAATTTAAAATCGCCGGTATTATTGGTAAACGGCAGCACATTGGCGCTGGTCATGTACGAATTGGCCATTTGCCAATTCATGCCTTTCTCGATGGATTGAGCGGTAAAGTTTAGCGCTCTCTCGGCTGACCGTTTCGCCTCCATAACAGAGTTCTCTGTCGTGTCAAAGCAGAGAAGCACGTAACCATAGTACGGCTCGGAATCAAAGGCGAAGTAACAGATTTCTTCGTTTGCATGCTCAGCCGAAAACTGCTTTATGGCGGAAACACTTTCCTGGAATAGTCTTTCCTCTACTTCCTTCCAGTCCGGTTCGTTCATTCGGTACCCGACTCCTTTATGCTGTATTGGCAGGGTTTGTCGCGGCCTGCTGCGCTTGTCGCCTTAATTATAGAATGAACGTTCCTGATTTTTCAAATTTCAACAGTCGGCTTTCATCCGGTTGAGCGGCACGCGGACCTAGTGAAATTAGCCTTCACCATATACTTTATCACGAACTTCAATCTTTTAATTCAATGTTTGCTTAGACGAGACGCTTTTGATATAGTAAAAATCTACTTTTGCTTCGTTCGTGAAGGAGGCCTGGAGATGCGGTATTACAAGCCGATCGAGATTGCCAGAGAACTGCACATTAGCACGAGCGCCTTGCGGCATTACGAGTCTTGGGGCGTCGTTCCGGCACCCGACCGCGCACCGAACGGGTACCGCCTGTATACCAAGGTGCATTTGGCTTACTTTCGCTGCCTGCGCGCGATGTTCCCCGCCTTTGGCGTCGGGTTCACTTGCCAAGTGCTTCGCCTCATACAAAGCGGGGATGTGGACACCGCCTTCTGGCTCGTTAACAAAGAGCAGGCAAACCTGTATCACGAAAAAACCATTGCCGACCAGACGCTGGAGCTGATGCAAAATCCGGAGCTCCCGCTCGCTGCGAACAAAAAGCTGAAAACCCACATGAGCATTGGCGAAGTTGCCGCTTTTACCGGAGTGCAGGATTCGGCCATCCGGCATTGGGAGAAGGAAGGACTCATCTCGCCGGAGCGCGATCCCGAGAATGGCTACCGGATTTTTACGCCGATGCATGTGCGGCAAATCTTGCTCATTCGCACGCTGCGCCGGACCGTCTATTTTTTGGAAAATATGAAGGAGATCGTTCAGGCCGTGGAGCATCAAAGCATCGAACAGGCGAAAAAGGTCACGGAAAATGCGCTGGTAAGCATCCATCAACGCAATCGCCAGCAGTTCTATGGCGTGCATCAATTGGTCGAGCTTTGTCAAGAGCTCGGGCTGCAATAAGAATCTACAAATCAACGAGCTGCCGAATGGTTCCTCGAACCGGTTCCCGTCCGAATTTGCCATCTTGGGGAACGATGCGCATCGGCATTCCGTTCACGGGACGCATGACCAGATTCGGGCTAATTTTGGCGTGAGGCACAACGGAAAACCGGTAACGCCGCAGAAGGATCGACAGCACCACTTTCATCTCCTGCATGGCGAAGCCCCAGCCGATACACATGTGCGGCCCTGCGCTAAACGGCAGGAATTCATACGGAGTCCGTTTGATCGCGCTCCAGCGCCAGGGTAAAAAGCGATTCGGCTCTTCATAGAGCTCGGGCAGCCGATGCGTGATGAATTGGCTAAAGTACACATTCGTTTTCGGCGGTATCGTCACCCCTCCCAGCTCACACGAAGCCGTCGTGACCCGGGCTCCAATCGGCGCAGGCGGCAGCAAGCGCAAGCTTTCCTTCACCACGCCTTCGAGTAAAGGCAATTGGTTCAGCTTTTCCAGATTCGGTTCGCTCTCCCCCATCGCCCCGTTCAGCTCCTCCAGAAGGTCGGACATGATGTCAGGGTGCTGGCTCAGCAGAAAAATCGTCCACGTCAGCGCATTGGCTGTCGTCTCATGTCCTGCGACAAACAACGTGAAAGCGTGCCCGACCAACTCTTCATCCGTAAGCCTCGCGCCGTCCTCATCGTGAGCGTGAATCAGAGAGGCAAGAACATCGGCGGCCTCCGGCGCGGATCTTTTCCGCTCGATCAAGGAACGGATAAGGGCATTCAACCGTTCGGCAATAAGCAAAGCCCGGCGATACGGTGTAAAAGGCAGATTCACCGGCGCGAGCGTCACCCATAGAATCGACTTGGTCATTTGCGTAATCAGCGTCCCCATCTCATCCAGCTCTTCTTCGTTAGCCAATCCAAACAGCGTCTTCACCGCAATCCGCTGCGTCAATTTCTTCATTTCTTGATTCAGTTCAATCTCGGTACGCCCCTGCCATTCGTCTGTCAAACGTTCGGTAAGCCGGATCATATCCGTTCCGTACTGCATGATCCGCTCATGATGAAAGGCAGGCTGCATCAGACGGCGATGCTGCTTATGCTTCTCTCCGGACATGAGGATGAGGTTGGTATAGAACATTTTCCCCAAGACGGTTTGCTTCGGGATCTTGACCAGTCCGGAGCTGATCTCGAAGAAACCCGGATTCGTGACGATTTGTTGGTTAAACTCGGGCCCGAAGGCAAAAATGGCGGAAGGTTTGTCCCCCTGGTTTAAGGCGACCAGCTTGCCGTAGGTATCGTATAACCGGTGCTGGTAAGCAAACGGGCTGCGAAAAAAGCGCAGCATGTTTATTTTCCAGCCCAACACCGACCGCGGACCCGGTATGCCCGGCTTTAAGCCGACAGGTCCGGTACCGTTTTTGAGTTTCATCTTAAGCACCTCATGTTTTGTATATTTTGAATAATTTTAATTCATATTATTCATAATATGCAAAAGGATGCTTTGGCTCAACCTTTTTTTCCCTTTTACAAATTGATTCGCTACAAATCATTTAGTATAGTAGTTGCGAGGTGAACACATGAACGGGTACCGGCTTCGTACGGAAAAGAAGAAAGAACTCATTCTCAAAACGACATTCGATTTAATTTTCACTTACGAGCTCGATAAGCTGAGTATCGCCGATATCGCCAGAAAGGCAAATGTCTCTCCGGTTACCATCTATAATTATTTTGGAAGCCGGGATGAGCTTATCCGAATGACATTCATTCATTACATGGATACGACACTGGAAAAGTACGAAGACATTTTAGGGACAGAGATGCCGTTTCAGCAAAAAATGGACCTGATCTTGTGCGACCGCAGCGAAATCGCCAACCAATTGAATGTGAACCTCATTCGAGCAACGGCCGGCGATCCGGCGATCCGCGAATACTTGGAACAGTTTTATCAAAACAAAACCTTGCCTTTTTTCGAAAAATTGATTGCTCAAGGAAAACAGGAAGGCTATATCGACCCGAGTATTTCAATGGAAGCAATAATGTTATATATCCAACTGTTTAAAGAGGCTTTGGCGCGGCCCGGGTTTATGCAGCAAGCCAGTGAATCCATGCTTCAAGACTTGAATCGGCTTTTTTATTTCGGTTTCATCGGGAGATCCCCGGAACATCGCGTTTAGGGTGAGAAAAGGAGGTCAGATGTGGAGCGCCTGAGCGAGGTTATTTGGGTCGAGAAAACGAACTTCGTCGATGAATTGCTGGGCCAAGAACTAGCCGTTAACCCCATACCGGCCGGATTGGAAGCCAACGTGTTGAAGTTTTGTTCCCGTACGGACTGCGCTGTGCTTAAAATATGGAACAAAGCTTCGAATCCGGATGTGCATTTTCAACATAGCCTGCTGGCCGCACTTCGCCACAGAGGTATTTCCGTCTCCATGTCCTATGGGTGGGGATACACCCCTTCCCGACATAAAGTATTGTTGACGAGCTACGATGGCAGCCCGCCTTCAACAGTGACGAGCCGACACGCAAAAGATTTCGCCGACTTGTTGCTGGGACTGCATCAATTATCGGTTCGGGAGCTGGAGCCTGCTCTCCTTAAAACATACGATTTCATTCCTTATTTCTATCCGGGAATTGAAGAGCATCAAGACATCCGGGCCGAACTGCTCCCGTTGGTTACAAGCTCCGGGATGAAACAAAACAAGCTGATCCACGGCGACTTTAATTTGGGCAACATTTTGGACAACCAAGGAAAGTACACCATTATCGACTGGACCAATGCGCAATTAGGGGACGCCAGGTACGATTTGGCTTGGTCGAGCTTCTTAATCCATATCTACAATGGAGAAATGCTGGCCTCTGCATTCCGGAATGCCTACTTATCGGGCAGTGAATTCGATGCCGAGGAAATGCCAAGGTTTGAAGCGATTGCTTGCCTCCGATGGCTGCTGCTTCATAGAACCGCCGATGTCCCCAGAGCCGGGACGACGATCCAGCGAGTCAATGACATCATCACCGGAAATGAGTATTTGAATAGGAAGCTTAGGTTAATGTAAATAACATTGAACGAAATGGGAGGATTTCCATGAGCAAACGTTACCGGATTACAAGAGAATTTAAGGAAAATGGAACTTCGGAGCAAGGCATCTCTTTGGAAGAGTGCAAACGGTATTTTTCGACCAAACCCGACTTTGCCTATACCACGGTGTTTACGGTGACAGGGGCTACCACCATGTCGATTGAGGGAGATTTTTTCATGTGGAGCTTCGGCGATAGCAAGATCCCTTTCCGTCATTACCAGGGAGATATTTACGTATCCGGCTCCAATGAAGCGGTTATCCCCAAGATGATGGAGATTGCTAGCGAATTGGACGCGGATGTGCTGGAAGGATAATCTGGCGGAAAAACGATAGCATGAGGCCATCCCAACGGCTGGGGATGGCCTCAAAAAGCTTATACCCGGCTCTGCCGGTACGCCTCCTTCACCCGCTCGATCTGCACAAGGTGTATACGGACATGTTTGACGCGGTATTCCAGCATTTGACGAAAGGTGAACCTCGCCCCGTCTTCATACACCCCCACCCGCTCG
This sequence comes from Paenibacillus sp. A3, assembly GCF_001399685.1. GTDB lineage: Bacteria > Bacillota > Bacilli > Paenibacillales > NBRC-103111 > Paenibacillus_G. The sequence continues at coordinate 71,134 of NZ_JTHN01000005.1, read as the reverse complement.
GCTTGTTCGGCTGTCAGATGGGCCAGCACAGGCTGCATATGGGCACGCAGCATTTGAAACAGCAGCAGATACTGCTCGCGGTCCTGCCTCTCATACCCGAGGCTTTTCGCCCATACGTCCTGTTCCCACGACGTGAGCAGCGGCTCGTCCTCCGCCAACACTTTTTTCAGCCTTTGTGTCGAGACCAGCTCGGAATCGGCAAGATGAATGAGAATTTCATGAATGCTCCATTTGTCCGGCGCCGGCATGAAACGAAGCTCCTCTTCCGTCAATCCTTCGACGGCTTTCCGTAGCAGCTCATATCCGCGGCCGTATTCCTCAATCAACGCTTCCACTTTTGGAATTCACCCCTTTTCAGAACTACACTACACTCGCGTCAAGGTCCAAGCGCCAGTCGTTGCATCGCATGGTACTCCCCAGCGGGTATTCGAAGCTGCATTCGGCGACGAACTGGAAGCCCAGCTTCCGGCAATCAGCTTCCGCCCAAGGCTCAATCCGTACTTGCAAGGCATTCGTTTCGTCAGGCATCTCTCTCACTCCTTACCGCAGGATTATCCATATTGTACCAGACGATCCAGTTTCATTCGACAACTTTCGCGCAAGAGAGTGCCGTTTTTCTGCGAGATCCTTCGGATTCCTTCAAGATCCACGTTCCTGCTGTATAGTATTTTTAACACCGCACTTCAAATCCAAAACGTAAGGGGATCGTATTGTATGCAAAAATTAAAACGCCGTTTTTCTTTATCGTTTGCCACTATGCTGTTGACTGCCGTTTTCACGGGACAAGCCGTTATGGCAAATGGAAGCTCCGAAGTGGCAGAAACAGCAAGTGAAGGGATGCAGGCCGCAGCAAGCGCATCGTATTCGTACTCAACCCATAAAGCCAAAGGCATTACGCTTCATATCATGCAAACGCGAGCCGACAACATTACATTCAAAAGCCTTGCCAACAAAAAAAATCTGGAACGCTCCGGCTATGAAGGAATCAACGGCGGATATTTCCCGATGAACGGCGAGCATAAGACATTTTCCATCGCGATCGAAAACGGGGTGCCGCTGATTCCCGCTTCCGAAAAGCCGGGATACTCGGACGGCCGAAGCAATCTGAGCTCCACAGACCCCCGGGGAACGCTTGTATGGAATGGAGACAGCTTCTCCGTGCAAAAGGTGAAGTTTTACACCGAAATCACAGGCACCAACAAAAACAAGCCGTGGTGGGCCCAGGGCGGTGTGTCCATGAATCTGGGTGACTCGAAGTGGAAAACCAAAATCGAAGGAGAAAAACTCCCGAATCCGAACGGAGATGCCCAAAGGTCAGCCATTGTAGGCTACGAAAAGGACGTATACCTCATTGTCACGAATAATGCAACTTCCGCAAGCAATTTCAGGGCCGCAATCCAAGATCGCTTTAAAATTACGGAAACAGACAACGGCACGAGTAAGTATAAAGGAATTTTTCTGGATGGCAGCGGTTCTTCCCAGATGGAAGGCAGAGACTCTAAAGGGAACAAAATAAAAAACGTGACCGGCGATTCAAGACCATTAGTCCAGATCATTACGTTTAAAAAGTAACATCCTTAACGCAGGCCTTGTACTCTTCACGTAAAAAAATCGCCCTCTTGTTTTGCCAAAAAGGCTGAAACAAGAGGGCTTTTCGTTAGCGTACGGAGTCCGCTGCGAGAGTTTCGCCCCGAACAATAGCCTGCAAGACGAGCCGGATCAAATGAACATTATGCTCAATATTGGCAGGTTCAAAAATGTCAAGGTGACCGCCAGCCAGTTCGTAGTCCACGACCTGCCTTGTCGTGGCCTCCTTCCAATCCTCCGCTCTGGCGTTTTTCATTTCCGCAACGAAGGCGTGCAGGTTAGCCTCCACCGCTCCCTCATTGACCAGTTGAACGCTATAGGCGGCATAGGCCAAAATTTTAGCTCTTGCCTTCTCCCGATCTGCGCGGTTTGCCAAAAAAGACGCGTCCCGTTCGGCGACGATTCGGAGCATGTCATCGACTCCCCGTTCCAGCTCTTCGTCGGATAGCTTTTTCATCGTTCTGTCCCGTCTGTCGGCATCGATCAACAAAATATCCGATACCGCATGTCCCCTGCGCTCCATCGCCTTGGCGACCTCGTGGGCCAAACTGCCGCCGAGTGAGTAGCCTAACAGCACATAAGGCGCTTCGTGCTGAACGCTCACAATCGCATCGACGTACCGGTTTAACATCTCCTCGTAATCGCGCCAACCTTCGATGAAATCGAAAGCGTAGACGACATATTGATCTTCCAGCATTCTGGCCATTTCGGCATACACGAGCCCGTAGCCTGCCGAAGGAGGGAAGCAGAAAACGTTCATTCGTCCCCGCTCGTTCAGCTTCATCGGCCCGTCGCTGTCATCCAGGTCAAGCCCGGATGAGAGCAGCGCCGCCATTTCTTCAATCGTAGACGCATCAATGACGGCACGCAGAGACAGCTCTGCCCCCATGGCGGCATTGACCTTTTCGGTCAGCTGCATTGCTTTGATCGAATGGCCCCCGGCTTCGAAGAAATGGTCCTTCACCCCGATGCGCGGGGCTCCAAGCACCTCTTGCCACAGCTCCGCCAGCTTCGCTTCAATCGGCGTTCGCGGTGCCACGTACTCCGCTAAAGTGTTCGCGGCGCCTTCTGTGGAAAGCGAATGCACGTTCACTCCTTGCGGCAGGTTCGCCGCCGTACCTCCCAAGCCAGCCTGCATTTGTTCCTGTTCGGCAGGAGATAGCAGTTGAAGCTCCTGTACCTGTACGCCGGGATTCACAACGAGTTGTTCCACGATCCGCAGCCAGTGTGCCTGCAAGCGCTCCATCGCTTCACGTTCATATATCTGGGCATTGTAATCGCATCGGATGCGCATGTCATCGCCCATTTGCATGATGATAGTCAGATCATAGCTCGTCTGTCCCTCGGTCCGGAACCCGGTCATTTCCAGCCCTGCCGCCTTGACCGCCGGTTCGACCGCGACCGAAGGCGGACTATCGGTTTCGAACACGAGAAGGTGGTTTATCAGCTCCCGTTTTGGAGCGCTAAGCGCTTGGATTTCATACAGTGGATACATAGCGTACTTTTCGGATGCGGCCGCCTGTTCCTCAATGCTCCGCATGACGTCTGCCACCGTTGTCCCGCCCCGGCTGCGGATACGGACCGGGATCATATTGCCGCACACCCCGATCATCCTTTCTATGTCCGGCACAGGCGTCGGTCTGACGGGCACGACGGTTCCAAACACAACGTCGTCCGTGCCGTTATAGGCTTGCAGCAGCAGCCCCCACGCTGTTTGGAGCAGCGTATTTACCGTCACCTGATGCCGCTTCGCCGTATCGCGCAGTTCCCGGGTCAGCCGTTTCCCTAGGCTTCTTGTCAGCCGCTCGGCTTCATAGCCTGCCGCCCGCTGCTCCTGAGCTTCGACCCGCGGCAGCACGGCTTGATGATTGTACCCCGCTAAATAATGACTCCAGTAGGCGGATGCCGCTGCAAAATCCTGCCCCTCCAGCCACTCGATATACCGTCCGTAAGGCGTGACCGGGCCAAGCTCTGGCCGGGTTTTCTTCCGATAGGCAGAGTACGCGGCGAACACCTCTTCGATGATCCACGCCATATCCCGACCATCCAGTACGATCTGGTGGAAGCTCCACAAGAAACGGTACGTTTCGTCGCCGGTTCGCAGAATCGACACGCGCAGTAACGCTTCTTCGCTCATCCCGAAGCCGCGGGCCTTGTCCGCCTTCGCGATCGTTTCGATATGTGCCTCTTGCTTGCTCCCACCCAGTCTCCTCACGTCTTCGTAAACAAAATCGGCCGGTTTGCTGCGGAACACCACCTGCAAAGGCTGGCCGTTCCATCCGCTATAGAAGTTTGTCCGCAGCGCGTCATGCCGCTGCACGACGGCGTCCAAACTTTGTTTGAACGCCCGGATATCCAAGCTTCCACGCACGGTAAACGCCGTTTGCCCCAAGTACGCCTCGGATTCCGGGTCCAGCAGCCGGTGGTACAGTATCCCTTGCTGCATGGGCGTTAACGGATATACGCTCTCGATCTCGCCGATCTGCCGCATCCGTTCCGTCACGGCAAGCCCTTTGAAAACGACATCGCTTGGCGTCAGCTCCGGCCGTTCTTTCGCCGCGCAGTGCGCAAGGATGTCATGAAGGCTGGTATGAAGCAACCCGGCCAGCCGCTCCATCGTTTCCCGCCGGTACTGCTTGCCGCTGTAGCCGACCGTAAGCGCCAGTTCTCCGCCTGCGATACTGCCGCTAATATAGAGCGCATAGGACCTGGCGGTTTGCCCGCTGATCTCTGCGCCGTAGGCATAAGGCGATACTTGCAGAGCATTATGGGTTAAATCCTGATCGAACTGGCCCAAATAGTTGAATCTGATTTCCGGCTTGGCCGCGAACCGAACGTTCTCGGACGTTTCGGACAAGTAGTTCAGTAGGCCGTAGCCGATTCCTTTGTTCGGGATTTGACGCAAGCTGTCTTTTACCCGTTTGATCCGGTAAGCGAGCGTATCGGAAGCGCCTAAACCGCCGCCCGTTCCCATCTCCAGCACCACGGGATACTCGCTCGTAAACCAGCCAACGGTACGCGTGATGTCGATATCCGGCAGGATGGATTCTCTTCCATGTCCTTCTACGTTAATCCATACCCGCTCGACTCCCGTCCAGCGGTACACCGCCATCCCCAGCGCGGTCAGCAGCAGGTCGTTGATGTCCGTGTTATAGGCCCGGTGCGCCCGCTTTAGCAGCAGCTCCGTTTCCTCCCGCGTCCACTGCACCGTCACCGTTTCGCTATCCCGCATCAGCCCGTACACTTGTTCCTGCCCGGCTTGTGCAAAATCTCGCGGGAGCGGCTCGCATTCAAGCTGATCGAGCTGCTGCCAGTACGTTCGCTCCGCTTCTATCGCAGGACTGTTCGCATAGCCCGCCAGCTTCTCGGCCCACGTCCGAAACGCATCCGTCTTGTCCGGCAGCCGGACCGTCTGTCCGTTCACGGCTTGCTCATAGCCGGAGGCCAAATCTTCCAACAAAATACGCCACGATACCCCGTCGACAACCAAATGGTGAATGACAATCAGCAGATGGTCCCCGTCCGCGCAGCGGAACAGCCCCAGCTTCATAAGCGGTCCCGTATCGAGTTCGATGCCGCTTTGGATTTCATTCGCTTTCGCTTCGATCGCTTGAGCGGCGTTTTCGGCTGCCGTCCGAAAGTCCATGATTTCCAAACGGTACAGCTCGCCCTCGTCGATGCCGCGAGTCCAAGCCGCATAGCCGCCTTCCGTCCGCCGGAATACCGTGCGCAGCGCGTCGTGATGCTCCGCCAGTTTCCGCACCGTCTTCCGAAGCGCCGCTTCGTCGTAGCCTTGCTCCCGGTACAGCATGATCGCTTGGTTATAGTGGTGCGGCGCAGCATCGTTTTGCCGGAAAAACCATGTTTGAATCGGCGTCAGCCGCACCCAGCCCTTCGCTTCTCCCTGATCCGCCGTCCGGGTAATCGGCCTGACATGCGCGCTCAGCTCCGCAATCGAAGGGTGTGCGAACAAATGTCTCATTTCCATCTTATACCCGGCTTGATGCAGCTTTGCCGACACTTGAATTGCTTTGATCGAATCGCCTCCGAGCGCAAAGAAACGGTCCTTCACCCCGACCTTCCCGATCCCGAGCACCGCCTGCCAGACGGAAGCCAACGCTTGCTCTACGGCCGTGCGCGGAGCGACATAGTCCGTGCCCGCAGCCATGCTTTCCTTCGGAGCAGGCAGCGCTTTGCGGTCCACCTTCCCGTTTGGCGTCAGCGGCAGCTGCGGCAGCTGCACGAAATACGATGGAATCATGTACTCGGGCAGCGTTTGCGATAATGCCTTCCTTAGTTCGACTATCGCCAACTCCCGGTCCGCCACCACATACGCGCACAACTGCTTCTGTCCGGCTTCGTCTTCCCGAGCGATGACGACCGCTTCGTGCACGGATTCCGTTTTTCGCATCTGCGCTTCCACCTCGCCCAGCTCGATCCGGTAGCCGCGGATTTTTACCTGATGGTCGATCCGTCCCAAGTATTCAATCGTGCCATCCGGCAGCCAACGGGCCAAATCGCCTGTCTTGTACATTCGCTCCCCGGCCGCGTACGGATTCGGCATAAATTTCTCCGCCGTCAGCTCCGGATGCCGGTTGTATCCGCGCGCGACACCGGCACCGCCGATATAGATCTCGCCTGCCACGCCAACCGGCAGCAGCCGCTGTTGGGCGTCCAAAATCCATACGGTTTGGTTCGGCATCGGCCGCCCGATCGGCACCGTATCCAATGCGGCCACACGCTCCGGCTCCACTTCGAAAATCGTGGAATCTACCGTACATTCCGTCGGTCCGTATACGTTCGTCAGGTTCACTTGCTCGCCGAACGTTGCCCATACCGACCGAACCGCTTTCGTCGTCAACGCTTCTCCCCCGACAACGAAATGTTTTACGCCCATTTCACCTCCGAAGGCTGGAGCGCTTTGCACCAAAATCGATAGAAACGTCGGGGTCGCATCCGTTACATCGATCGCATGATTGCGGAAAAACTTCAGCAGCTTTTCCCCGTCCAGACGGGTTTCTTCCGGCACGATATGCAAGGTAAGCCCGAACAAAAGCGCCCCATAGATCGGTTTAACCGACATGTCGAATACGTATGGCGCCAATTGGGCCATATTCCGGTATTCCGGATGCGCCGCATAAATCGGCTCGAACAAACTAAAAGTCAAGTTCACGACGCTGCGCTGCTCGATCATGACCCCTTTCGGCTTGCCGGTCGTACCCGACGTATAGATCAAGTAAGCCAGGTGGTTTGCCGTAGATACCGGCTCCAGATTCAAGCCGTTTTCCGGCGGGCCCGCATACAACGCGGAGTCGTCCAGATTCAGCACTTGACCGGCAAAGCCCGCTTTAGCGGCCCATCGGGTTTGCGTCAGCAAGATGTCGGTCCCGCTGTCCTCCAGAACGAAACGAATCCGGTCCGCCGGATATCGCGGATCGATCGGCACATAAGCCCCGCCGGCCTTTAAAACCGCCAGCATACCGATAATCATTTCCAGCGAGCGCTCGACCAGCATCGCTACCGGCTGATCCGCTGTGACGCCGTGCGCCCGCAGCACCCGGGCCACCCGATTGGCCCTCTCGTTCAGCTCACCGTAAGTCAACTGCTCGCCTTCAAAAACAACCGCCACGCGATCCTTCGTGCGTGCCGCCTGCTCTTCAAACGCCGCATACAGCGTTTTGTTCTGCGGGTAACGATCCTCCGCCGTGGCATTGAACGTTTCGTGAATCTGTACGATTTCCGCGGCCGTGATCATTTCCAGATCCGCCAGCTGCGCTTGCGGGCTGTCTGCAATGGCCTCAACCAGCCGCACGAAGTGATTCGCCATCCGCTCGATCGTCTCCCGCTTATAAAGCGAGCTTGCATATCTCAGGCTGCATTTCAGTTCCTCCCCGACTTGGGACGCATGAAGCGCCAAATCAAATTTCACGGCATCATGCCCGGACGGGTAAGGGACAACGGTCAAACCTTCGATGCTCAGTTCGCTTTGCTCCGTATTTTCCAGCGAGAACATCGTGTCGAACAGCGTGCTGCGGCTCATATCGCGCCTCACGTTCAGCTTCTCCACCAGCTCTTCGAACGGGTAGTCCTGATGCTCGTACGCTTTGAGCGCATGCTCCCTGATTTCCTGCAGGTAATCGAGGAAAGTCTTGGCGCCCGACGGATAGCTGCGCAGCGCCAGCGTGTTCACGAACATCCCGATCATCGGCTCCAGATCCGGATGCAGTCGGCCGGCAACCGGCGTTCCTACGACGAGGTCTTCCTGTCCCGTATATTTATGCAGCAGTGTCATGTACACTGTCAACAGTACCATGTATAACGTCGAGCCCGTTTGCGCCGCGATTTGTCTGAGACGCTCGCTCTCGGCTTGCCCGATAGTAAACGTTACGGTGTCGCCTTCGAAGCTGCGGACCGCCGGACGCGCGTAATCCGTCGGCATATCCAGCACAGGGAGTTCGCCCTGAAAAACATTCAGCCAGTACGCCTCCTGCCTGGTAGTCCGCTGCCCGGACAACTCCGCCCGCTGCCATGCCGCGTAGTCCTTGTATTGGATGCGCAGCGGCGGCAGCGCCTCCCCGCCGTATAACCGGCCGAACTCATTGACCAAAATACCCATCGACACGCCATCCGAGACGATATGGTGCATATCGAACAGCAGCAGATGACGCTCCGCCTCCTGATCCACACCAGGCTTGTCCGGATGCAACCGGATCAGGCCCACGCGCAATAGCGGCGGCTGCCGCAAATCAAACGACCGGACGAAGCTGCGGATGCGTTCCAGCGTATCCGATTCCCCGCCGCTGCTCTTGGCGTAGTCCACGGCAAACTTCACTTCGGATTCGGGGTATACCCGCTGGAACGGTTCGCCGTCCACCAGCTCAAAGCCGGTCCGCAGCGTCTCGTGACGCCGGATGAGCCCGCGGAACGCCTCCTCAAACCGTTTCCGGTCCAGCGCGCCTTCTAACAATATTACCCCCGGCATGTTGTAGCTCGTTTCCCCGCCTTCGAACTGCTGCAAGACGTACAGCCGCTTTTGTGCCGAAGATACGGGATAATGCGGCTGCACGGGCGAAACCGGTATGGCTGCAAAGGTGTGCTGCTGAAGCCCTGCGATCACAACGGCGAGCTGTTCGATGGTCGGAGCGGCGAACACCTCCTGCAGCGGCACATTCACATGCATTTCTTTTTGAATATGGGCCGCCAGCCTCATCGCTCGAAGCGAATGACCCCCAAGCTCGAAGAAGTTATCCCTGATCCCGACGCTCGGCACCCCAAGCACCTCTTGCCATAGCTCCGCCAGCTTCGCTTCCACCGCCGTCCGCGGAGCAGCGTACTCTGCGCCTGTCGGCACGATACTCTCCGGCGCAGGCAGCGCTTGGCGGTCGATTTTGCCGTTCGGCGTCAGCGGCATCTCCTCAAGCTGAACAAAAAATGACGGCACCATATAGCCCGGAAGCTCCCGCGCCAGCTCGCTGCGCAGCGCGCCGGCCGCCTGCTCCCCATCAGCGGTAAAATAGGCGCACAAATACGTTTGCCCGGTTTCGTCCGCTCGCGCCAGAACGATCGCCTCTTGTACCGCTGTCACCTTCAGCAGCTGCGCTTCAATCTCGCCGAGCTCGATGCGATAGCCGCGGATTTTGACCTGATGATCGATCCGGCCCAAATATTCGATGCTGCCGTCCGGCAGCCAGCGGGCCAAATCGCCCGTCCGGTACATCCGCCGTTCGGGGGCGAACGGAACCGGCATGAATTTGTCCGCCGTCAGGTCGGGGCGGTTCAGATAGCCTCTGGCCAATCCGATGCCGGCGACACAAAGCTCTCCGGCCACGCCGATCGGAGTAAGCGCATTATGGGCACTCAGAATAAAGACCTGATGATTTGGAATCGGTCGGCCGATGGGAACCGTCTTTTCCATTGCAGCATGGTCTGTATAAGACCACGCAGTCGAACAAATCGAATCCTCGGTTGGACCGTAGTTGTTAAAATAGCGAACGTGATCCTTCCACTGCTGAACAAGCTCGCCGGAGGATGCGGAACCCGCCGTAATGAGCGTCTTCAATTCGGGCATATGCTCGGGATTCAAGTAAACGGCATAGGTCGGAGGCAAAGTTGCGACCGTTATCCCATGATCGCGGACATATTGCTCGAACAAACGGTAATCCGCTATGACGGAAGCATCAGGCACATACAGCGCCGCTCCGGTCAGCAAGCTCATAATCAACTCCGAGCACCAAGCATCAAACGAAAAGCTCGCAAACTGTACGACGCGATCCCGCTCGCTAATTTGCAAAGTGTGTTCGCAAAACAGCTTAAAGTTGCATACGCCTTGATGCTCAACCATCACACCTTTCGGCTTGCCGGTCGTACCTGACGTATAGATGACATAAGACAGCTGATTCGGACCGACAGCCACTCCGGGACTGGACCCGTCGCCGCTATAGCTGCGCTCGTCGTCCAGCAGGAGCAGCTCGCCGCCGAACGCCGTGCGATCCCCCAAATGCGATTGCGTCAGCAGCAACCGTGCGCCGGAATCGCCGAGCATGTAGCGGATGCGTTCCTCCGGGTATTCGGGATCGACCGGGACGTAAGCACCGCCCGCTTTCATGACGCCGAGTACCGCGGTAACCATGTCCAGCGACCGCTCAGTCATAATGGCAACCAATTGCTCGGCCTCCACCCCTTTGGCCAAAAGCGTACGCGCCAGCCGGTTCGCCCGCTCGTCCAGCTCCCGGTACGTAAGCTGCCGGTCTTCAAACACAACCGCAATCCGGTCCGGTGTCAGCGCCGCCTGCCGTTCGAACAGTCCGTGGATCGTCATGTCCTCAGGGTACGGCAGCGCAGTTTCGTTGAACGCCTCCAAAATTTGCGTCCGCTCTTGGGCGGTAAGGATGTTCATGAACGACAGCTTCGCTTCGGGAGTCTGGATCATTTCTTCGATCAGCTGAATAAAATGCTGCGCCATGCGCAAGATCGTTTCCCGTTTGAACAGACGGTCGCCATATTCGATGCTGAACGCAATGCCGCCCGCTTCCTCGGCAGCGGTAAAGGTCAAATCGAACTTCACGATAGGATGCACGCTCTCGTGCGGACTTACGCGCAGCGATGTAAACCCGGGCGCGACCGTCTCCGTATTTTGCAGAACGAACATCGTATCGAACACCGGATTGCGTCTCATGTCCCGCTTCACGTTCAGCTTCTCCACCAGCGTTTCGAACGGATAGTCCTGATTCTCGTACGCTCGCAGCGCCAGCTCCTTCACTTCCTGCAAGTAGTTCAGGAACGTCTTCTCTCCCGCCGGGCAGCTTCGCAGCGCCATCGTTCCCGCAAACATTCCGATCATCGGCTGCAAGTCGGCATGCGGTCTGCCTGCGATCGGCGTTCCGACGATAATATCCTCCTGTCCGCTGTATTTGGACAACAGCGTCGTATAGGCGGCGAGCAGCACCATAAACAAGGTAGCTCCCGCCTGCGAGCCGAGCCGCTTCAACCCGTCCATCTGCCGCGAATCGATCGCAAAGGACAGCGTACCGCCGGAAAAGCTGCGGGCAGGCGGTCTCGCATAATCGGTCGGCATATCGAGAATCGGAAGCTCCCCGCCCAATTGTTCCAGCCAATACGCTTCCTGCTTGCTCAACCGTTCGCTGTCGCTGTCCGCCTGCTGCCACGCCGCATAATCCCTGTATTGAAGGCGCAGCGCCGGCAGCTCCTGCCCTTCGTACAGTTGAGCCAGCTCTTCCAGCAGGATGTTCATCGACACCCCGTCGGAGATCAGATGGTGCATATCAAACAGCAGCTGGTGGCGCTGCGGCGCTTCTTCCACCAAAGCTGCCCGCAGGAGCGGCGCCTTCCCCAGATCAAACGGCCGGATGAAGCCGGCCATTGCCGCTTTGGCCTCCCCTTCTCCGCTTACCCGGATGCGCTCCAGCGTAAAATCCGCGGTCTCCGCAATGCGCTGAACCGGCTCGCCGTCCGCTGCCAGCTCGAAGGAGGTGCGCAGCGTGGCATGGCGACGGAGCAGCCCGCGAAACGCCGATTCAAGCCGCGCCGCATCCAGCTCACCTTCCATCAGAAGTTCGCCCGGCATGTTGTAGCTGGTCGCCGCTCCTTCCAGTTGACTCAAAATGTACAACCGTTTTTGCGCCGAGGAAAGCGGATACGTGTCCTGCTGCCCGGCGACGGGAATGTCGCCATAAGGGCTAGGCTGCAACCGCTCAATCGCCTGCGCCATCAGCTCAAGCGTCGGGTGCTGAAACATTTGCCGCAGCGACAGCGATACGTTCAGCGACTGGTGAATTTTCGCGCCCAGCGTGGTCGCCCGCAGCGAGTGGCCGCCGAGATCGAAAAAGTTGTCCTTGACGCCAACGGCGGCGGACAGGCCGAGCACCTCTTTCCACAGCTCCGACAGCTTCGCCTCTACCGGTGTGCGCGGAGCGACGTATTCCGCGTCCGTAACAAGTCCAACCTCCGGCGCCGGCAGCGCTTTGCGGTCGACTTTGCCGTTGGGCGATAGCGGAAGCACCGCCATGACAACGATAGCCGTCGGCACCATGTAGTCCGGCAGCTTGCGGCGCAGCTCGCTGCGCCATAGCGCCGTGAACCCGCTGTCCGACGCCGCCTCCTCTTCCGGCACGGCATAGGCGACGAGCCGGACGTCCCCCGGCCTGTCCTCCCGGGTCATTACGAACGCATCTTTGACGCCTCCGCATTCCCGCAGCGCCGCTTCAATTTCGCCCGGCTCGATCCGGTAGCCCCGCAGTTTGACCTGATGGTCGATCCGGCCCAAATACTCGATCGTTCCGTCCGGCAAATACCGCGCCAGATCCCCAGTGCGGTACAAGACCGGCGCCAGCTCGTCTCCGTACGGGTTCGCCACGAATTTGTCCGCCGTCAGCTCCGCGTCGCCGACATAGCCGCCGCCGACCTGCACCCCCGCGATGCACAGCTCGCCCGGCAGCCCCATCGGCTGCAAGCCCAGCTCCCGGTTCAAAATATACACGCGCGTGCCAGCCACCGGGCGGCCGATCGGCACCGGCTTACCGATCAGGGACGACATGTTCGTCAAACGGCCATACACCGTCACATCCGTACATTCCGTCGGACCGTACGTATTGACCACCTCGGCCCGGCTCGCTTCCGACGCCGTCCATGCCGTGAGGCGGTCGGCCGCAATCGGCTCTCCTCCGAGGAAGACGTGCCGCAGCGTCGCGAGCGGACCGTATCCCGCTGACGCGGTGATGTCCAGCAGCGGATAAAACGCGCTCGGCGTCCCGTTCAAGAGCGTAATCCCATGCCGCTCGATCAGCGCCACCACTTCAGCGGCATCATACGGACCGGACGGCAGCAGGACTAATTGGCCTCCAGTCACGAGCGGGGCGAAAATGTTCTTTTGCGTCAAGTCAAAGCTGGGCGACGAGATCATCAGCACCCGGTCCTCTTCCGTCATGCCAAATTCGCAGGTGTACCATTGCAGCAGATTTTCGAAGCCGGACCGGTAGACGCTCGCCCCTTTCGGCGTCCCGGTGGAGCCGGAAGTGTAGATCACATACATCAAATGCCCGGCCCCCGTCTTGCTGTCCGGATTATGCTCGGGCCCCGCTTCTAGTCCCGCCGTCCCGTCATCAAGGCATACGACCGCCATATCAGGCCGTACCGTGAGCCCTTCCGCCCACGCAAGCTTCGTTACAAGCGCCTGCACTCCCGCGCGCTCCGTCATGTAGCCAAGCCGCTCCGGCGGCAACGCGGGGTCCAGAGGCACATAAGCGCCGCCGGCTTTCAGCACGGCGAGCAACCCCGCTACCAGCTCCGGGCTGCGGTCCAGGCAGACGCCGACCGGCGTATCCGGCCCGACGCCGAGCGTTTGCAGCCGATGCGCCAACCGGTTGGCTTGGCGATTCAACTCCCCGTACGAAATCGTCTGCCCGCCGAACACAAGCGCCGTCCGCTCCGGCGTCCGGGCCGCCTGCCGCTCGAACCGCTCGCAGATCGTCCCTACCGTCGGGTACGGCAGCGCCGTCTCGCCGGAAACGCGCTCTAGCTGCCGCTTTTCCGCTTCCGTCAGCATATCGATTTCGGAAAGCCGCAGCCCTTGCCCGGCAACGACGCCCTCCAGCACACGGACGTAATGCTCCGCCATCCGCCGGATCGTTTCCGATGTGAACAGCTTCGTCGCATATTCCCAGGTGCAGGAAAGTCCTGCCTTGTCCGCCGTTACGCTTAAGGAAAAGTCAAATTTCGACACGCCCGGGTTGAGCTCTTCCGATTCGAACGTCAGCCCGCCGGCTTCGAGCGTGTGCACCGCTTCGTTTTGCAGCATAAACATCGTGTCGAAAATCGGGTTGCGGCTCAAATCCCGCACGAGTTCGAGCTTCTCCATCAGCTCGTCAAACGGATAGTCCTGATGCTCGAAGGCGAGCAGCGCCTGCCGCTTGACGTCCTGCAAAAATTCATCGAACGTTAGTTCCCGTCTTGGTCGATTCCGCATAGCGAGCGTACCGACGAACATCCCTATAACGTCTTCCGTGTCCGCATGTCTTCTGCCGGATACCGGTGTCCCGACGATGATATCGTCTTGTCCCGAATAGTTGGCGAGCAGGACATTATACGCCGCCAGCAGCACCATATACAGCGTCGTTCCCGACTCCTGCGCCAGCTTGTACAGCGATGCCGTCAGCTCGGGGTCCAGCTTCAGAGAGAAGGTGTCTCCTTCGAAGCTTTGCAGCTGCGGGCGCGGATAATCGATCGGCATGTTCAGCACCGGAAGCTCGCCGCCAAGCTCGCTTAACCAATATGCTTCCTGCTGCTGAAAGACGCCTTCGGCGATCCGGTTCTGCTGCCAGACGGCAAAGTCCTTGTAATGCACGTTTCTTGGCGCCAGCTGCCTTCCCTGGTACGTTTGCAGCAGCTCGTCCAGCAGCACGGCCATCGAAAATCCGTCAGCCACGGCATGATGCATATCGACCAAAAGCGTAAAGCGGTCGACCGCAAATTGCAGCAGCTCGGCGCGGAACAGCGGAGCCAGGCCGAGATCGAACGGCCGGACAAACCGCGCTCGCGCTTCGTCCGCCTCTTCCTCGCTAATGCACGTCACCTCGACGTTCAATACGGCGTCCGGGCTGATTTTCTGAATGATCTCGCCATCCTCCAGCGCAAAATAAGTGCGCAGCGACTCGTGCCTCCCGAATACTTCCCGGAGCGCTTCGATCAAACGCGCCGTATCCAGCTTCCCTTCGATCTTAAGCTGCCCGGAAATGTTATATGTCGTGCTGTCGCCTTGCTGATGCAGCACGTACATGCGCTTTTGCGATGACGATACGGGGTACGCCTCCCGGCGCTCCACCGGCACAATCGGCGCGTAGGCGCCCTTTTCCCCGCCCCGGATATATTGGGCGAGCTCGTCAATGGTTTGAAGCTCGAACAGGTGACCGAGCGGAATATGCACATGGAATTCCTTATTCACTCTCGACAAAATCACCGTTGCTTTCAGGGAGTCCCCGCCCAGCTGGAAAAAGTTATCGCGACGGCCCACGTTCGCCGCCCCAAGCACTTCCTTCCAGATGCGGACCAGCGTCTCCTCCGTCTCGTCTCCGCCATGAACATCGGAGGTTGCGGCAAAGCCGCCTCCTTCTCCGGGCTCCGGCAGCTGCGGCCAGTCCGTCTCTCCGCTTGGCGTTAGCGGGAGGCCCGCCATCTTGATCACGTAGCGGGGCTGCATGTAATCCGGGAGCGCTGCGCTCATCGCTTGCTTGAGCTCGGACTCCTCCCAAGGATGTGACGGATCGGCAACGATGTATGCGGTCAGATCGGCAGCGGTGTCCGTGTCTGCTTCTGAGCGAACGGTAAAGGCGCATGCGTGAAGACCGAACGTACGACGTACGTGCTCCTCCAGTTGCTGGAGGTTGACCTGATGTCCGCGAAGCCGGACAAAACGGGACGTTTTTCCGACAGGCGTCAGCTTGCCGTCTTCCGCACAATGCACCCATTCTCCGGTGCGAAGTAAGGAGTCCCGGGAATTCCGGGAACTCCCGTCCGTAGGCCGATCGATGTACAGCTCCCCCATCGTTCCTGACGGAACCGGCTGGTGGTATGCATCCAGCACGCAAGGATAGCTGCCTTCCGCATCGGCAAGGGCCGCCCAAGCCGCCCATTTTTGCGCGATTTCACCGGCGCTCAACAAGGCAAGCCCGGAAATGCGAAACGTCTGCTCTCGAGCGATCGAATGCAGCAAATGCACATAATACCGCGCCCATGTCCGGATCGTTTCGGCCGAGAACAAATCGGCGCTGTAATCGAAATCGAGCCGCAGCTCGCTTCCGATCTCGATCGCATTCAGGAAAAGCTCGTATTTGCTGTACGAAATCGGGTTCGGCAGCAGCTCGGCATCCAGCCCGTGGAAGCGGAGCCTCGGCAGACGGTCCATATTGAAGACGGCCGTGATCGCCGGCAGATGCCCGAGCCCCCTTTCCGCCAAGGCGGCAAAGCTGTAAGGCTGAAACGGTTCGATCTCGTTCATTCCGCTCTTGACGGCTTGTGTATATTCGGCAAACGTAAGCTCCGGCTTGACCTCGCTCGCGACCGGCAGCAGATTGACGCAGTTGCCGATGAGCGAGAAAGCCTCCATCTGTGCTTGTCCGGCTGTCGGTATGCCCACCGTGATCTGCTGCAGCCCGGTCAGCCGGTGCAAAAACAGTTGGAACGCGGACAGCAGCGTCACGAACAAGCTGCTGCCCAGCCGGATGCTGGCCGCTTTCAGCTCCTTCGCAAGCCGGCTGTCCAGCATAACCGTATGCCGGCCTCCACGGGAGGTCGGAACCGACGTTCCCCGCGTGAGCGACGGCAGCTCCAGCACCGGGAGCCGCCTGTCGGACAAAGCCGCCCAGTACGCTGCGGCTTCCCGGCTTTCCGGCTGGTCAAGCTTATTCCGCTGCCAAGCGGCATAGTCCCGGAAAGCGACCGGGTCAGGGAGCGCCCAGCTCTCCTGTCGTACGAGCGCGGAGTATATACGCTCCAGCTCTTGGATGAACACGCCCATGGACCAGCCGTCGGCGATCAAATGATGAAACGTAAACAGCGCGACGTGCTCGTCCCCGGATTTTTTCAGCAGGCCGATGCGAAACAATGGCTCGACCGCCGACATGCCGAACGGAGCGTCCGCATTCCGGTCCAGCCATTCGCGCTGGCGCTGCTCTTGCACGTCGGCGGCGCAGTCGCTTACATCGAGCAGCGGAATGCGGATCGTCATCTCGGGTGCGACAACCTGCGTCTCCCCGTCTCCCCTCATATAGGTGCGCAGCGCTTCGTGCCGCCGGACGACGGCGTTGACCGCTTCGCTCCACGCTTCGATGCGCAGAGGCCCGCACAGCCGAAGCAGCGCGGTCTCGTGCAGCGATTGCGCTTCGCTCCGGCCGGACATCGAGGCAAACCACAGCTGCTTCTGCTCCGGCGTCAAGGAAATAACCGCATCAGACCCTTTATCCCCCGATTCCGGTGCAGGCAGGGACCTTTTCCCCGGACCGCCCCCGTCCGGAGGCACATCCGGCAAGAAGCCGCCGTCGCGCAGCTCCCGGATGCTGTCTTTCACCGCCTGAATGATCCGGCGGATATCCGATTCCGTATGGGCCGTCGACAGGAAGCAGTTGCGACCCTCCCAGATATAGACTCCTTGATCGAGCATATGATAGAAGAACAGCTCCAAATCGCCTTTGAGCACGAAGCGGAGCAAGGAACCGAAGTGGACGACTTTCATCGGTACGTTGTCTTGGACAAAATACTCGTTCAGCTCCGCCGCCAAAGCTGTCGTTCTGGCGTTCAACTCGGCCTGCAGCTTCCCTCCGCTTTGTTCAAGCTTCTCCAGCACGGCCAGAGCGGCCGCCATCGCCAGCGGATGATGGCAGAAGGTGCCGGCAACGAACGTCCGGCGCTGCTCCTGCTGCGGATACGAATCGTCGCCGAAGCGCCAGATGCCGCCGTCGATCCCGTCCATGAACATCGCCTTCCCGCCCACGATGCCGATCGGCAAGCCGCCTCCGATGACTTTGCCGTAGGTCACAAGATCGGCTTGGATGCCGAACCACGCCTGTGCGCCTCCGGGATGCACGCGGAAGCCCGTAATCACCTCGTCGAAAATAAACGCGGTGCCCGATTGCGCCGTAATCCGGCGGACTTCCGTCAGAAACGCCTGCGGCTGGAAGTCGGGCCGCCGGCTTTGCACCGGTTCCACGAGCACGGCCGCCAGATCGTGCGCATGGGCGCGAAGGTAGGACAGCGCCTCTTCCGTGCCATAATTCAGCACGACTACATCGTCGACCATATGCTGCAGAATGCCCGGTGCCAATGGCACGGAGTGCTCTTGATCCGCTCCGGCGCTGCCGAGCGCCAGCACGCCGTCGAACGTGCCGTGATACGATCCGGCAAACAGCACGACCTTCGCCCGTCCGGTTGCCGCCCGGGCCAGACGCAGCGCCACCATCACGGCTTCCGTGCCGGTGTTGAACAGCGCGATGCGCTCTACTCCCGTCATTTTGCATATGCCTTCGGCTACCTGTCCGGCCAGATTGGACATCGGTCCTACGCACATGCCGTTTTGCAGCCCGGCTTCAATTTTTTCCCGGATAAAATCCGGATTGTGTCCGAACAAATTGACGCCGAAGCCCATGGTCAGATCGATATATTCATTGCCGTCCAGATCCCAGATTTTAGAGCCTTCAGCCCGTTCCGCCACGATCTGGTACACCATTTCCTTCAGCACCGGCCGGAAACCGGCCACATTGCGGTTGTTCGCATAGACGGGGCGGTATTTCTCCGTGTATTCCTTCGTCCGGCGGGTGCGGGCCGTATACCGTTCAATCAAATCGCGCAGATGCTTCTCTTGCCGGAACGGCAGCGATTCGCGCACTTTCACGTCGATCGTCTTGAAGGGCGTAAACGGCTTCGCCTCGGCGCTTTCCGGCTGGCGGACGGCGGAAACGCTCGATGCGGCCGCCACCTCCCTGCTTGCATCTGCATGAACGAGATTGTCCGGCCGGGAAACAACGCCGGGTGCAGGTAATGCGGCCTGCTCGCGCAGCACGGCCGGTGAAGGCCCCGGATGCAGCCTCAGCACGTCAAGCTGTTGGGACATCAGGCGGAGTTGCTGCTCCATGATGCGTTCCACTCCGGCAGAGGCGGCGTTTGCCGGAAGCGGCAGATCTCGATCCGCTGCAGCGAGAGGCGCCTCCCAATAGCCGGACGCAGATGCAGACGCAGGTGCCGATCCCTGGCTTGACGGTTGAGCAACCGGAGCCGGCTTGTTCCCCTCCTCCCGGACCTGCGGGGCAAGAGGCTGCGTCAGCGCCGTATGCTGCGCGATGTAATCCGTTAACAGCTCCAGATTCGTTAACGATTCGAAGAAGCTGTTCATCGGAATATCCAGCTCAAACGTATTTTTAATGCCGTGCTGCACCTGAGTTAAGACGATCGAGTCCAGTCCGAGCTCCAGAAAGTGCGTTTGCGGTTGAAGCTCGTCCATGTCCAACTGCGATACGTTACGGATCATCTGCATCAGGGAAATTCTGACCGATTGCCGATGGAGATCGGAAACGGCCTCTGTGCCGGAATGATCATTCATCGATTTAACACGCTCCTCTGCTTTATCTGCTATCGCAGCCGAGGCTGGCATCGTGTCGCTGCGCTCGAACCGTACTGCGGGCACATCGATCCAGCATCTTTTCAGCTCAAACGGGTACGTGGGCAGCGACACCCTCGGATAGCGCCGATCCGCGTACAGCGAGCTCCAGTCGATCTTCGCTCCCTGTACATACCGCAGCGCTACTTGAGCCACGCCCTCTTCCGTATCAATGCGCAAGAGCGCAGTCTCTCCGGACGGACTCTCAGCCGTTCCGCCGGCTCCGCTCCGATATACGCCTTCCTCCGCCAAGCCTTCGCTATGCAGCCGAATCACTTTCGCCCGCAGCTCGGCAGCTCCGGCATCGGTTACGGCAATCCGGTGCGTCAAGTGGCTCCGCCCCGTATTCGCCGTAAAGCATACGCTGCGCATATCCAGCTCCGGGCGGCGTTCGAACAGCTCCGCATACCGCCCGACCATCGTCCGCAGCGCGGTTTCGCTGCGCGCCGACAAGGTCAACAGCATCGGCCCGCTGTCGGATGGATTCGGCAGGACCGGCGCCGTATCGTCAGGAACATACTCTTCCAGCACCATATGACAGTTCGTCCCGCTGAATCCGAACGAGCTGATGCCGCATCTTCTCGGAATCCCGTCCGGCTGCCAATCCGCCAGCTCCGTGTTGGGGTAAACCGGCGATTCCTCGAAGCTGATCTTGCTATTGGGCTGACGGAAATGCACCAAGGGGGCAATTTGCCGATGCCGAAGCGACAGCACCGCTTTGATCAAACCGGCGATCCCCGCTGCTTCGTATAAATGCCCGATGTTTGTTTTCACCGTGCCGAGGGCGCAAAACTGCTTGCGCTGCGTTTGTTTGCGGAACGCTTTCGTCAAGCCGTCGATTTCGACGGGATCGCCCAGCTTTGTTCCCGTCCCGTGCGCTTCGATGTACGTGATCGTTTCCGGATCGACGCGCGCATTGCGCCAAGCCTGCGCAATCACTTCCGCTTGCGACGAGGCGTTCGGAGCTGAGATGCCGACCGTGCTTCCGTCCTGATTGATCGCACTCCCTTTAATAACGGCGACAATGTTGTCCCCGTCCTCCACGGCTTTGCGCAGAGGCTTCAGAAGCACGGCACCGACCCCCTCGCCCCAGCCCGTTCCGTCCGAATTGTCATCGAACGCTCTGGCACGGCCGTCGGAAGATTCCATGCCGATGCCCGCCTTGTGCGGCAGCAGAATGGTCTTGACGCCGCCCGCCAGCGCCATCTCGCAATCCCCGCCAAGAATCGCCTGGCAGGCGAGATGCACCGCGACGAGCGAAGACGAGCAGGCGGTGTCTACCGTGACCGCAGGCCCTTTCAAGTCAAGCAGGTACGCGATGCGGCTCGAGATGATCGACGGCAGGTTGCCGATTACAAAATGAGGCAGCGCTTCCGGCGCGACTTCCGTCAGCAGGCGCTCGTATTCGAAGCTCGTTTTGGAAAATCCGACGTATACGCCGACTTTTTTGCCGGACAACGAAGTTCCGCCGTATCCCGCGTCTTCGATGGCGCTCCACGCCGTCTGGAGAAAAAGACGCTGGTTCGGGTCCATCAGCGACGCTTCGCGTGGCGTCAGCCGGAAGAACGAATAGTCGAACGTATCGATCTCGTCCAAATAACCGCCCTCCACCGGTTGAAGATCCCGATCTCCGGTATGCAGATGGGCGATATAGGACTCGGCGTCCTTCGTTCTTTTTTCGTTAAAAGGTCCGATGCAGTCTTTGCCTTCCGCCAGATTCGCCCAGAATTGCTCCAGCGTATCCGCTTGGGGAAACTTGCCATCCATGCCGATAATCGCAATATCCCGGTCCCTTGGGTCTTCCGTCTCGGGTTCGCGATCTGCGGACGCTTCTTGCTCTCCTTCGGCGATATAGGCAGCCAGCTTCGCGATGGTCGGATACGAAAAGAAGTCGGTCACGGCGATGTTCACGCCGAGCTGGCTTTCCAGCTGCTCCGCCATTTGCGTCAGCTGCAGCGAATTCGCGCCGAGATCGAAGTAGCTTTCGTCGGTGCCGATGGCATCGGTCTGCAAAATTTGCCTGCAGATATCAAGCAGCTTTCGCTCGGCTTCGTTCTGCGGAATAGCGACGGGCCTCGCCTCTTTTTCCTTCCGCAGCAGCTCGGCCAACTGCTCCGAGAGCGGCTGGTACTGGCCGGCTTCGTACTCCTGTGACAGCTTGAAGCGCTGCACCTTGCCGCTCGTTGTTTTGGGGATACGCCGGATCGGCACAATATCGTGAAGGTCCCAGCCGCCCCGATAGTTCAGATGCTTCCTCAGCCGACGGGCGACCGGAACGAAATCCTCAACCTTCTTCGTATGCATCACAAAGACGACAATGCGGTCCTGCCGGGCCCCGGCATCATGAACGCCGCACACCGCCACCTTGCCAAGCTCCACACCGTCGACTTCTTCAGCGACCCGCTCGATATCGTGAGGATAAATGTTCTGTCCGTTCACAAAAATAATATCCTTCGCCCGTCCGGTGATGACGAGCCGCCCGCTGCGCATAAAGCCAAGATCGCCGGTTTTGAGCCAGTCGTCCGCCGTCTTCACTTTGGCCGTCGCCTGCGGGTTATTGTA
Source organism: Paenibacillus sp. A3 (assembly GCF_001399685.1). Lineage (GTDB taxonomy): Bacteria > Bacillota > Bacilli > Paenibacillales > NBRC-103111 > Paenibacillus_G. The sequence continues at coordinate 49,326 of NZ_JTHN01000005.1, read as the reverse complement.
ATAGCTGGAAGTCACATTTTTTCCGCTGATTTGAATGTGCCCGATCACGTTGTCGGCCAGCACCGTATCGTCATCGTCGCAGATGCGGATATGACAGCTTGCGAGCGGATAGCCGACATCGACGAAGGTTACGCAGCGGTTGTTGGAAGGCTCGATGGGCACGACCGCTTCGCCGATGTTCAGCCGCTCCCGGTTCAAATGTACGGGAAGAGACATTTCTCCCAGCGGTGGATGGGAAACACCGACGCAGGCTTCCGCCATCCCGTAGACGCACAGCATCGCCGATCTCCGAAGCCCGTGTTTCTCCATCGCATCAAGGAACTGATCGCAAATCTCGGTAGAAATCGGCTCGGCGCCGTTGTATACGATTCGGATGTGCGACAAGTCCCAGTCTGCGGCTGTCTCCGGTTTATATTGGACCAAGAAAAATTTATAGCCGAAGTTCGGAGAGCAGATCTGGGTCACTCGGTGCTCGGACGCCTTTTTCAGCCACAAGGTCGGGCGCCGGATAAACAGCGCCGTCGGCATAATGTACTGATTGGCGTTGGCGATGACGCAGGTCAAGTGAAAAGCGATCAACCCCAAATCATGCGTCAAGGGCATCCAGCCGAGGTAGCTGTCACTCTCGTCCATGCGCGCTCCCGACGCACAATCGCGAATATTGTGGACCAGATTTTCATGTGTCAGCATAACCCCTTTCGGGTCACCGGTCGAACCGGAGGAGAACTGGATGAAGGCAAGCTGTTCCGGTTTAGCCGGGTAAATAATCCCTCTATTCTGAGAGGAAAAATCAAGTTTATCCGTAAATAAAACCGTTTGCTTCAGCGCTTCGAACGAATTTTGCAGTTCGTTTTCCCCGGCGTATTTCTCCAACTGGTCCAGCGCTTTGGCATCGCTCATCAGATAAGGACGGTTGAGCGTCCCCCATATTTTAAACAGCTTCATTTTGTGCTCGTCGTTGTTGCCTACCGTGACGGGCACCGGTATGATGCCTCCTAGCAGGCAGCCCCAGAACACGTTGAGAAACGTGCGGTTATCGTCGATTTGCATCAGCAATTCATCCCCGGGCTTCATGCCGCTGCTCTGCAGCTCGTGAAGCACGCAAAGCGCCCGGTCGAACAAGATTCCGTAAGACTCGTACTCCTCCTGCTGGTCTCCGGAAATGTAAGTGATGCCTCTTGTTGCCAGCCTGCTTCGGTCTTGCAGGACGTCGACTAACGTTAGAAACTGATTCATCGTATCCCTCCGCAACTAGGTTGAAGTCATTGAGAACACTCTTTTCCTTCCTGCCCCCGCTTGGTCTGCAGCACAAGCCGCATGCAATCCAATGCTTCCTTTCTTTGCGCGCGGGCCTCAGTTCCCGCTCCTGTGACACCGCTTTCTTTTGCGCTTTGCAGCATTTCCTTCAGCTTGCGCACCGGCTGGATCACACCGGTACGGTATTCCTCCTCGTTAAAATTGGCATTGGGTGCAGCTATCGCTTCCGACAAGCAGCCGGATATAAAATCGTGAAGCGGAAACCGCCGGGCCAGTTCGAAAGCGTCCTCTTCCCGCTCGAAAGCGAACGACCGAATCTTATCGGTCATATCATTCGCCAAATTTTTCAAGACGGACCGTGGACCTAATTCGACGGCGAGCTCCACCTTCTGCTCCTCCAAATACCGCATCGTTTGCAGCCATTTGACAGGATGCGTCATCTGTAAAATCAAACCGTCCCGGATTTGCTCCGCATTGGCATACGGCAGCGCCGTGACGTTGGATATGACCGGCCATTGGCTTTCCCGGAACGTAAACTTTCGCATCACGCCGGACAAACGCTCCGCAACTTGTGACATCAGCAGACTGTGAAACGGACCGCTGACAGGCAAACGGGTAACTTGAGCGCCTCTCAGCTCCGCTGCGATCGTTACCCGGGCAACGGCTGCTTGATGGCCTGTCAGCACATACTGCCGTGGCGAATTGTAGCAACCGATGGCAACGGGCTGACCCGGCGACGAATGCTTTTCGCACAAAGATTCCAGCGTCTCAAGCTCCTCGCCACGCACGGCGGCCATCTCGCCCAGGCCGGCATCGGCGGCCTCCTGCATAGCGATTCCCCGCTGCTGCACCAGACGCAAGGCGTCCGCAAACGAGAGAACGCCGCTGCTCACCAGCGCGGAATATTCCCCGAGACTGTGTCCGGCGGAAAACGCGGGAACGATGCCAATCTCTTGCCTGTACTGTTCCAAGGCAATAACGCTTACCGTCAGCAGAGCCGACTGCGTATACTCCGTTCTCGACAGTATGGCGGCGCTGCCTTCGGTACAAATCGACTTTAAGTCATACCCGAGGATGTCATTCGCTTCCTCGAACCATCGGTCGGCGCCTTGAAATTTTTTGGACCAAATCTTGCCCATTCCTTCGTATTGGGACCCTTGACCTGGAAATAGTAAAGCTACTCGCTTCATGTCTAACCCCTTTTCGAGCACCGACATAAGAACTATGGAATGTTTCCTAAGAAGCCGTGAATCGGATGTAGGATGAGTAATTTACAAATCGAAACGAAATTAGGAAATGCAGTACGCAGAAGTCACGAAGCTGAGGAGTGAGTTATGGAGGTTGCATGTTTCAAGAAACAAACCATTAATTGGCATTAAACCTTGATTCATGAAATTATTAAATATATTACATATATTATGATAGATTACAAAGAAGTCAACCCAATTAATTACATATTAAGAATTTATTCATAAATAATTTAGGCAACGAATCCGATGCAAGGCTTGGCCCCTGCTGCGCCAGTAGCCCGCTCTTCGCCGGACGACGCGCCCCAACCGGAGGCTCGCCCTCCGGTTGGATTTCGGCTCGCTGTCAAGAAAGCCGGATACCCGCCGGAAGGCCGGTTACGTCAGCTTCTGAAATAATCGATGACAAAATCCCGGAACCGCTCCGCCGCAGGCGACAGGTAACGTCCTTCGATCCAGCCGATGCCGATCACCCGGCGGCACTCGGGCCAACGTACGCGCAGGAATGAAATGTTGGCACGTTCGATTCCTTTCGTGTCGGGGATGACGGCAACGCCAAGCCCGGCCGCGACGAGCCCGGCTATCGTATGAACCTCGTCCCCTTCGAATCGGATGTCGGGACCGATTCCGGCCTCCTCGAACAGCTTGTCGGTAATTTTTCGCAGTCCGTAGCCTTTCTTGAACGAAATTAACGGCTCGCTGCGTATGTCTTCCAACAGAACGGATTCGGAAGCGGCAAGCGGGTGATCTTTGGGAACGATAATAAACAGCTCTTCATTCCATAACGAGGCCCATTGGATGTGCTTCGTTTCTTGCGGGGCGGCCATACAGAGGTCGATCTCCCCTGCCGAAAGCTGATCCAGAAGGAACTGGGTGCTGTTTTGATGCAGCTGAAAATGAATCTGCGGATAAGCAGAGCGAAAGGACCGGATGACATCCGGAATCGAGTGGACGCCGAGCGTATGAAGAAATCCCAGGGATACCTCCCCATGCTCCGGATGAATCAAATCCTCCAGTTCCCGCTTGCCCTCCTGATATTCGTTCATGATCCGGCTGACGCGGTTCAAAAACAGGCGCCCATACCGGTTGAGCACGATCGCGCGGCCGTTGCGCTCGAAGAGCGGGACGCCGAGCTCCTTCTCCAGCCGGGCAATCGAGCGGCTTAAGGCCGGCTGGGTTATACATAACGTCTGCGCCGCCAAGGTCATATGCTGCAATCGGGCAACCGTTTGAAAATACTCAAGCTGCTGCCATTCCATTCCGATCCCTCCGTCTCTCATTACACAAACAACATCGTTTCAATAAAAACAATGCATTAGACAGCGCTTCTTGTCAATCCTATACTTGAATTGTTAATTCAACGGATGGAGGCGCCATAAGATGAACTATCTCGAACTCGGAAGCCGGGCGCATCGGAAGGCTTCGGTTAGCATGCTGCTGGGGAGCATCGTCACGTTTGCCATATTATACAGTCCGCAGCCGCTCATCAGTTTATTTTCGCAGCAGTATCAAGTTTCGCCGGCCACCGCCAGCGCTTCGATCTCGTTAACGACGATCGCCCTGGGGATGAGCCTGCTTTTTTTCACGGTCGTCTCCAATAGCTGGGGGCGTAAAGGAATCATGAGCCTCTCGCTGCTGCTCACTTCGGTATTTGCCATCGCTTCGGCCTTTATCCATGATTTTCAGGCGTTTCTCGTATTCCGGTTTTTAGAGGGCATCAGCATCGCAGGCTTTCCGCCGATCGCCATGGCGTATTTGAACGAGGAGTTTTCGCCCCGGGCCATCGGGAGAGTCGTCGGGGTCTATGTGGCGGGAACGGCCATAGGCGGTTTTATAGGCCGGATTATTATCGGAGGACTAACCGATCTCTTCAATTGGCAGTTCGCCATGTTGATGATGGGGATCGTCAGCTTGCTGCTTAGTTTATGGTTCTGGTTCTATCTCCCGGCTTCCGGCAACTTTACCCCGAGCAAAACGTCCGTACGGCAATGGCTTGCCGGGATGCGGGCCAGTCTGGGCGATAAAAATCTGCTGTCCATGTTTATCACGGGCTTCCTGCTGATGGGCGGTTACATCACGGTATTGAACTATATCGGTTACCCGCTTACGCAAGCGCCGTATCATGTCAGCCAAACGATTTTCGGCTTCCTGTTCGTCGTCAATCTGGTAGGGACGTGGAGTTCGATCTGGTTCGGGAAGCTGGCGGACCGTTATTCCCGAAGGCGGGTTATCGGCCTCGCGATTGCCATTTTTATTCTGGGCGCGCTGATGACGTTAAATAGTCTGCTTGCCGTCAAGGTATTGGGGATTGCGGTCGTTGCGTTCGGTTTTTTTGCCGGTCATTCGGTGGCGAGCGGCTGGGTAGGCATATTGGCGGTAAAAGATTTTAAAGCGCAGGCTTCTTCCTTTTACTTGCTGTTTTATTATGCGGGATCGAGTTTGGTCGGCTGGTCGGGCGGCTTCTTTCTCAACCGGTTCGGCTGGAACGGTCTGGTTTATTATACTTGCGCCTTGCTGACGGTCTCGATCCTGGTCTCATCGCAGGTGAAGCCAAAAGCAGAAAAGAGGGGGCTCTCCCCCTCTTGAACGGTCCTACCATATTACAAGCTTAGCCTCCGCCGGCGTGCGGGTTTTCGGCTTGGGGACTTTATCGAAATATCCCATGTGCAGGATGCCGACGATCCGTTCGCCTTCCCGGACGCCAAGTCCGCTGCGAAACACAGGGGAATGAATAAAGTCAACCGTCGACCAGATCATCCCGAGCTTTTGCTCCCATCCGAGCAGCTGCATATTTTGCATCAGGCAGCAGACGGCGGCGAAATCTTCATCTCTTTTATGCTCGTTTTTATCTTCCGTCATGACGACGATCAGATTGGCCGGAATTTCGGCCAGCTTTTTTCGCATCAGTTCTTTTAATTTGGACGGCAGCAGTTTAACCCGTTTCAAGTGGGCGGAGGCTTCAAGCGTAAGAACAGCCAGCTTCTCCCTCCCCTCGGCGCTTCCCACATAAATAAACCGCCAAGGCTCCCGGAGGCCGTGATTGGGCGCCCATACCGCATCATTCAGCAGCTGAAGAACCAGATCCTGGGGAACGGGGGTCTGGTTGAACGTCCGGATACTTCTTCTCTCCCTGATCGTTTGGGCGATGCTCATGGCTCCATTCTCCTTTTCCGTGCCGATGAGACGGCCGGCAGTCAAATTGTTAACCGCTCAGTAATCCCATTCCAGTAAATCCTGCAGCAGCTCCCGGGCAAATGTCAATTGCTCCGGCGTATATTTATCCAATAAGAGCATAAACCGCTGTTCGATATCCTGATGAAGGCGGTCATGAATCAGATGCAGCTTCTGGCCTTTGGCCGTTAACCGAAAATAAACCTCTTTCTTGTTATCGTGGAGCTGCTGTTTTTTGATCAAATCCAAGGCTAACAGCTTTTGGGTGATCCGAGTGACGGACCCTTTGGTCAAATCGGTTTTCTCCGAAATCGTCGTCACGTTGATGGGCCCGTGGTCCCCTATGCAGGCGATCAGGTGAATCTCGGACAAATTGAGATCCAGCTTCTGGCCCAGCTCGGATTCCACCTTCCGCTTCTCTTCTCCGAATCGGACGGCAAAATTGCCGTCTCTCGTCTCCTGCTGCGTAATAAGTTCTACGAATTGCTTGAAAATCCACTGCTTGTTAAGCTCGGTTTTGGACATCGGTTTAGGGTCTCCTCTTCACACATCATCTCCTTCTGATTATACACCGATTGTTTCGAACAAAACAATAAGATCGTTAAATAGGACGGATTCCGCACCAACGGGCGATTCCCCGCTTGACGGCTTCCAGCGGCTGCGGCTCCGATCGGGGAACCGCCCACGCTATATGTCCGTCCGGGCGAATCAGCGCCGTATGCACGTCGTCCCATTCGGCTTCGTTCCCGTTTCCGGCGATCGAGGCGCGAACAACTTGGATATGACCGTACTCCTCCCAAGGAACGACGTCGTTCAGCCGGTCATCGGAAGCGAGATGAAGCAGGACGAAGCAGCCGGAGTGAAACAGCTCATAAGCATTCCGAACGGTACCATTATCCAGCCGCAGCTTCAATTCCGTAAAGCGGCGTCCGTTCAACGCGTGCGGCAATGCCTCCTCATCCGGCGCATACCGGACATCGAACGCCGCGAGTTGGGCCGCTAATTGCTTGTTCGCCTCGGGGATGCGAAGCAAATCGGACAGCATGCTGCGCAGTCCCATCATTCTCGGTGAGAATTCAAACCCCATCAGCATCGTTTGCGCCTGGGTATTGCGAAGCAGCGCCGTATTTACGGGGAACCGTTCCGTATGGTAGCTGTCCAGAAGCCATCCGGGAGCCTGCCCCTTCAGCTCCGCTGCCAGCTTCCAGCCAAGATTCATCGCTTCCTGCAGCCCTACGTTCAGCCCCTGTCCGCCCGCCGGGAAATGAATATGCGCCGCATCCCCCGCAAGGAAAATCCGTCCTTTCCGGTAACGCTTCGCTTGGCGTGTCGCATTGCCAAAGCGGGACAGCCAGAACGGCTCGGAGATGCCAAGATCGCTTCCGAGAATACGTTCCATCCCCGAACGCAGCTCCTCCAACGTCACCGGTTCTTCCTTCGGCACCCCTGTCCTCAGAGGATCGATCATCACGACCCGATGGAGCCGGTCCCCCACGGGGACGATCATGACCAGCCCGTGCTCGGTGAAGCGGGAAAGCCCGTTCGTTTCCGGGGGATACGCCAGAACGACGTCTCCGAGCACCGCGGTTAAGGTCGCGTCCGTACCTTCGAACGGGATGCCTGCCTGCTTGCGGACAATGCTGCCTGCCCCGTCTGCGCCGACAACATACGCTGCGGTCAGTACGGTCTCCCCCTTCGGGCCGACGGCAGTGACCTCTACGCCTTGCGCATCCTGGCGCACCGATACGACCTCCGTCTCCCGCCGAAGTTCCACGCCAAGACTTTGCGCCCACTCCTCCAGCACTTTCTCCGTATCGTGCTGCGAAATATACAGCGTGTAATTGGAAGAAGAATCAAATACCGAAAAATCCAGCCGGGTATCCAGCGCCGCAAAATGCCCTATCGGAAGAGGCTTCCCGATGCTCAGCAGCTTCGATTTCAAGCCGCGCAAATCAAACAGTTCAAGCGAGCGGGGATGGAGGGTCAGCGCCCGGGAATACGGCGTCGTATCCTTTAAGCGCTCAAGCACGCATACCTTCACCCCGGCCAAAGCCAGCTCTGCCGCCAGCATCATGCCGACCGGACCTCCGCCGACAACAATCACTTCATAATCCATTCGTATCCTCTCCTTCTCTCCATATACCATCTCGATTATTTTTTGTTTCACACAAAACAATATCGATGTTTTGTTTCTCGTGAAACAATATTATTATAGCACGTTGGCAATTTTATACAACCCTGCTTTCCTTTATTTTTTACAGATATTCGGAAGCTGTGAAGGAAAAGGACCTGCTGTCGGCCCTTTTCCGATTTTGGCTTAAGCCGCCTCCACGGCAGCCTTCCCCGGTATTACTGTTGCACGGTGCGCGGCGATTCCTCCATATACGGCTGCAAGTAAATCTCCCTCACCTCGTGCCGGATCCAGCTCATCAGCGTCAGCACGATCAGCAGCACGCTAACGGTGACGGCGAACAGCTTCCGTCCGTCCCGCCAGACAAGGCGGACCAGCAGCCAGCACAGGACGATAGCCAGCAGCACCGCGGCCGCGAGCAGCGCGGTATGGAACGCGGAGCCGCCCATAAACGCATGGCGGACGCGTCCGTCCATACTAAGCAGCAGCAGCGGTCCTGCAAGCAGTTGAAGCAGCGTGAAGCCCGCCGCCATCGTTTTGCCGTATCGCTTGGCCGCTTCCGTGACCGGTCCTGCGCCGTTCCGCTCGGTGCGTCTCCCCCATCCGTACAGGAACAGACCGAGCATCGTAAAGCTCGCCGCCATAAAGTGAAGGTAGCGCTGCCAGATGGTCGGATACGCGAACAGCGAGCGCCAGAAGCCGCGCTCCGGGTCCCACAGCTCGGGATGGAGCATCGAGGTCACGTTCGTGATGAACAGCAGCGGTACGAACAGCAGGATCAGCGTGCCGAATAGGCCGAAGCCGAGGTGCAGCGCCTTGCGCTTCTGCCAGCGCTCCCATGTGAATTTATAGACGTACAGCGCCAGAAACGCGACGGTCAACAGCGGGATGAGCAGCAGCCACATTTTGCCGATCAGGATCGTCGATGGATAAAAAAACTGGGTATACATGGTGCTGATGATCAGCAGCGGCGCAATGCCGAGCACGACGGCGATGCTTTTGACAATCGACACGTGCGTCGCCATATGCTGCGCCAGGCGGTCCAGAACCGCATCCTTACGGACGATGCCTTTCAGCTCGTTATACACCGCGGACACAGAGCCGGCTACCAGAATGTTGACGAAAATGATATGAAGAATAAAGCCGACGACCATCAGCACTTCGAAAAAAGGCAGGTCGCCCGGAATGGCCAGCCCCAGATCGTTGGGCACCGGCGATTTGGCGGTTAAATAGGCGTTCACTCTGCACCGTTCCTCTCCGAAACCATCTTGTGAATATAGGCGGCCAGCGCCTTAACCTCCTCGTCCGTTCCCGCAAACGGCGGCATGACTGGGCGGATATTGTGCATCTGAGGGATGAAGGCAGCGAGCGCTTCCTCGCTCCAGCCTTTAGCCCTTTCCGTCATCACCCGGCTGCGCCGGGGACCGTCGATGCTGTGACAGGCGATGCACTGCATGCGGAACAGCTCTTCCCCGGCCTGAAGCTTGTTCGCCTCCGTCACCTCCCGGACCGGAGAAAGCTTCGCTTGCGCCAGCGCGCCATCCTTGCGGAACCGCTCGACGTCCGTTTTCAGCACACCGTTGGCGTACATGTAGTTGTAAATGACATAGGGCTTGCGAATATTTTCCCGGACGATCTCGAATTCGGTAATCAGCAGCAGCGAGAATGCCGCCGTGAATACGGTGAGCACAACCGGATATTTCGTTCGGCCATCCATCAGCATGACGCCGAGCACGAACATGAGCAGCAGCCCGAGCACGTTGATAAAAGCGAACGTGAAGTCGCTCATGCCCGACGCCCAGACGACCAGCGTTTGCGCTTGAGCGGGCAGCGTCTTTAAATACCACCACCCGGATGCGAGCATCAGCGGCACGGAAACGACGAGCCATTTGCCGTACAGCTTCAGGACGATGTGGCGGTCCAGCGAATCTTTCACAAACCAGCGGTTCAGCGGCGTCAGTACCGCAACCCCCAGCGTGATGGCGGCGAAGGTGCGGAACAGCGTCGAAGGCACCCAAGTCGTATTCAGAAACGCGCTCCAGAACGACAGCGTCTCGACCCAATCGCCCGGATTGATCTGCGCGGCCAAAATGCCGGTAATGATCACCATCGTGAACCAGGACATGATGCACAGCGCAAGGCCGGTTCGCAAATGCAGCTTTTTCTTCTCTCCCTTCCAGCGGTCCCATGTGTAAAAATACGTCAACAGCAAGACGACCTCCGATACGAACACCAGCCATTCCGTAAACCAGGCCCAATGAAAAATACGCAGAAGCGAGCCGATCGCATTGGGCAGAATAACGGTCGTTGTAAACCAAATGCCTACTCCCGTCATCGCTCCCGTCGTCGTCGTGATGATCAGAATCCATTTGCTCAGCCATCTGGCGTATGCCTCCAGCCTTTCGTTACCTCTCTTGAAAGCGGCATACTCAATGGATACCATAAGAACGGACCCGCCGATAGCTACGGCATGATTGATCATGACGTGCAGCACCGCCATCATGCCGATCAGGTTGCCGTTGCCGACCCAGCCGAAATCGATTGTCGGAAATTCCACTTTCCCGCACTCCCTTTCCGTAAAAAAAATAATCCTTGCCGCAAGCGACAAGAATTATTGTATAGAAGTCGTTTTCGTTCAAAATGACTCCCCAGGGCTAATATATTGATAAAAAAATGAACAAACACGTCATTTACTTTAAATAATAACGGGTATCTTCGATTTTCTCAGAATATCTTGCAGTCTACGCACTTCTTTTCGCAACTTCTCGTTCTCTTCCTCCAGCCGTTGCGTCAGCCTGCATTTCTCGCTCGTCTCCGTCTGCTCTTGCCTGCGCAGGCGCTCGATTTTGTCGCGAAGCTCAGGATGGGTATATAGAAAAGGTTTCGACACGCCGGCCTCGATCGATACGGTATTGAAATTAATCTTCAGCTTTTCCTTCCTCAACCGTTCAATGGCCGATACGGCCTTGCGGTACGCCTCAACCGTCTTTTGCTCGCTGAATTTTTTAATCCCTTCGACATTTCTACGCTGCATAAGGCTGCCTCCCTGCATTCTGTTCTTTTCGCGAACCCTCGTCCTTATTATAACGAACGATAAAAGGCGAAAAATGACCCCTTTGAGTCAATTTTCCGCCTTTTTTATGAACAAACGGTGGACGACCGGCTTCAGCGTCCTTCCGTCCATTTGGGCTTGATCATGAGAGTATCGTAAATGCCCCTGCTCTGGACGACCGGTGACAGCTCCCATTCCTGCGACAAATCCTTTTCCAGCGGGTAGTTGAAAATCGATTTCAGCCCGTTGCCGTAACGCAAAATGATGCTCGCATCCGGATGCACGACCTGCCTCAAGTCCTCCAGTACTTCAAGCTTGTTTTTGACCAGAGACGCAACCATGACATGCGTGGCTTCTTTGACAAACGGCAGTTCTTCCTTCAGACCATGGCCCGAGAATTGCACCTTATCGTGCAAGCCTGAGGCTTCCGCCATTCTGCCTCCCAGATCGAGGGCTTCGGCATCGATATCCAGGCACAGCACATCCGCCCTCGTCTCCTTCGCAACGGTCAGCGCCGTTAGCGGGAATGCGCCCGCACCGACGAACAGCACCTTCGACGTACGGCTGATCCGAAAATGCCGAAGCTCATCATAGACCGCATCCGACAAAGCGGATAAATACCGACCCATATCCATCTGCCGCTCGAGCATACGGATGGACTGATATTTCTCCATGTCGCACAGCGCCTGGGCCGACGTCTCCCGCAGCCGCTCGCTATGCTGTCTTATTTCTTCATGATCGCTCCATAAAAGCCACTGTCGTTCGTTCTCTTCGCTGACCATAAACCGGCAAAGATCCTCCAATTTGGTTTGAAGCAAGTCAAAGCAATCCGAGCATTGTCTGGAAAAATCGGTTAATTGACGGATCTCGTATTCAAGCAGCTTCAAGGAAAGCAAAAAAGCATACCTGTGCTTCAATAAGCTCCCTCCGTTTCTTGCTCCATCTCCAAGGAAACTGTGCGGCTTACTCAAATACGTATTTGGTTTTCTTGTCCCTTATGCTCGAATTCTGCGTCATACGGCTTGTTCACGGTCAACAAGGTGCGCCCGTTCTCTCTGTGGAGAGCGAATGTCCAGCCCATCTTGGCCGCGCGGTCCTTGATGATCTTCAAGCCGTAGCCGTTCTTCTTCGACAGCGGATCGGATGCGAAGCCTTGTCCGTCGTCCGCAACCGTACACCTCCAGCCGTAACCCGGTCCGGGGGCGTCCTTGCCTTGAATCCAGACGTTCGCCGCCGCCGCATGCTTGAAGACATTGATCAACGCCTCGCGAAGCGTAGCGTACAGCTCCACCTTTTCTTTCACGGTCATACGCTCCTCGGACAGTTCCCACTCCAAGTGGACGGCTATGCCGGTATCCTTCCTGAAATCCGCAATCAGGTGCTGGACGGACTCCATCCACGGCTGCGTTTGCGGCACGGCCGGGTACCGCAAGCCGTCGATCGCCTGGCGGACATAGTCGTTGACTTCGTGCACGGTTTTCCGCAGGCTTTGATACAGGTCTCCCATCGGAACCGCATGGCTTTGCTCCATCCGGTCCACGCGGACCGATAACAGAAATAACGATTGGGCGATGCCGTCATGAAGCTCCGAAGCCACTTTCTCCCGCTCTTCCAAAGCCGCCTTCGCGGCCCTCTCCTGCTGCAGCTGCTCCTGCAATTGCTCCATCAGCGCAAACAGCTTCCGAAGCAGCGTCATGGTGACGAGGTAAACGAGCAAAGGCGCCAGCCAATTGCCCAAATCCATCGAAATATAAGGAAGCAAAAACGCATGCCGGGTATACTCCCATATCCCGATCGTTAGCGTAGGAATGATCAAAATCAAGCTTTTCAAATGTTTATACAATGACAAAAATCCTCCCGGATATGAACTCGGCGCAACCACGCCCCTTCATCTAAACATAATTCAGCACCCGTGCCTATGACTCGCCGGGGCTATCTTTTCTAACGAAAAACGTCTGCAAAAAAAATAATCCCTGCCGCCATCGACAAGGATTATGGTATTAATGCAGCCCGATCAGCGCTTCTTCGCCAGGATTCTGAAGGACGCGGCCGCCGCGTGCGCGTTCATTCCGGCATTCGTTCCGACCGGGAAGCTTCCTGCGCGCCATGCCTCAGGCGTGTAGGGCAGCGTCGCCGAGCCGAGACGTCCCTCGGCTTCCAGCGTTTCCAAGGTTTCGTCCGGCTTCAGATCGGACACGACCCGGTCAATCCCGCTCGGAAGCACGGTGCTCCATGGCTTGCTGCCACCTTCATTTTCCACGAGACCGACCACCTCGAAGCCCTCCGACTCCAGCAGCAGCACGAGCTCCTTCGGCGTCATCAGGGCCAGCTCCCGTTCCACCCGGTATCTGGGCTGTTCCAAGCCTTGCACGAACGTTTCGTAGGTGGCGGTCAGCCGGTAAATTTGACGCCGCAGCGACGTTTCCCCTTCCACGTGTTTGTAGACGATTTTGTCCTTCGGCAGCACCTTGCGCTGCACCGTCTTCCAGCTCGCTTGAGCAGGGGGCAGCAGCAGCTCCACGGCAAGCAGCCCTTGGGGAACCAGATGCTTCCGGATGTTCCCAAGCACGGTCCGGTGCTCGCTCATCCGGGTCACATGCTGGATAATTCCCTCGGGGCACAGAACATGCGTGAACGTTCCTGCAAGCTCCAGCTTCAACATGTCCTGCTCCACCAGCTCCAGCGTGTCCGCACGGTCCTTAAGCACGCGCTGACGCTTCGTTTCCGCGAGCTTCAGCATGTCCGGACTCCAGTCCACGCCGCATACCCGGATGCCGTGCTGCGCCAGCTCGACCGCGATTCGGCCGGTGCCGGTGCCAAGCTCCAGTACCCTGGGCGGCTCGGAGAAGCCCGCGGCGGTACCCATGATCCAATCGCGGGCAAAGACGATGCCCGCTTTCCCGGCGAACTGGTCGTACAGCTCCGCTTCCAGCCCCGCATAAGGCACGTTGGCCCGCGGCTCGTGCCGTACGCCCTGAAGGCCGCACCGCGAACAGACCGTTCCGGCCAAAGCCCCGATCGCCATGCCCGATGGCACGCCGTTGCGGCAATCGCCGAACCATTCGTCATAAATATAATGGCAAAATGAACATTCCGTTGTGGTCAACGCCGCTCCTCCTGACGCTTTTTAGTTAAACTTCTCGGGATAAAAGCCCTTCGCCATTTTTTCCAAAGCCGTCGTGTTTCTTACCCCCTCGAACACGTCGGAAAGCGGCATGATGACGAACTTGTTGTTCTTGATGGCCGTTACGTTCGCCAAGGCCGGGAGGCTCTGCAGAAACTTGATCTTCTCCGCGGCCGACGGCTTGTCGTAGTCGAAAATCAGAATAACCTCCGGATCGCGCTTGACGACTTCCTCCCAGCTGACCTTCGCCCAGCCCTTTTCAACATCGTCGAATATATTTTTGCCGCCCGCAAGCTGGATCAACTCAGTCGACAACGACTTGCCCGCCGTATAGGCCGTGTCCTGTCCGCTGTCAAAAGCAAATACCCGCAGCGGCTTCTCGGGCTGCCCGACCTTCGCTTGAATCTCCTTCACTTTCGATTTCATCGACTCGATGAGCGCGTCGGCTTTGGCCTGCACGTTGAAAATGCGCCCGAGATTCGAGATATCCTCATAGACGTCCTCCAGCGTACCGAACGGCACGTAGGTCCCTTTGGCCACGTAGGGCTCGATTCCTTTTTCCTTTAAGGTTTCGACGGTGCCAACGCCTTTTTCGGCAAAAGCGCTCTTGCGGCCGTAGACGAAATCCGGCTCCGCGCCAAGCAGCACTTCCAGCGAAGGATATTTGTCGGCCAACACCGGAATGGCGGCGTACTTTTCCTTTAGTTCCGGGAGAATCTCATCGTCCATATATGCGGTGCCGACCATCGATTTCTCCAGGCCGAGCGACAGCATAATTTCCGTCGTATGCTGGTTTAAGCTGACGGCCCGTTTAGGCGCTTCCTTGAAGGTAAGCGTGCGGCCCATGTTTTCTATCGTCACGGAGCTGTAGGCCGCCATCTTGGGCGCATCGTTCTGCGGGGTGTCCCCGCTTGCAGCCGTGTTCTTCGACGGGGTTTGACCGCAAGCGGCCAAGAGAAGCAGCGAACAAACGAACAGCAAGGATGTTGTATAAGCTAAGATGCCTTTCATGAAATTAAAGCTCCTTTTGACGTCAAATGAAGTTGCAGCGATTCCGGAAAATACGTAATGCTGAGCTTCCGGGTCACCGGATGCACGGCCAGCTGCGCGCTCACGCCGAACACCTGGTGCAGCAGCTCCGCTGACATCACTTCTTCGGGCGTGCCCGAAGCGTACACTTTGCCCTCATTCATCACAATGAGCCGGTCGCAGAAATAACAGGCCATGTTCAGATCGTGCAGCGCGGACAAGGCGGTAATCCGGAGCGTTTTGACCAAGTCCATCATTTGCAGCTGGTACCGGACGTCCAAATGGTTCGTCGGCTCGTCCATGATCAAAAATGGCGACTGCTGCGCCAGCGCCCGGGCGATCAGCACGCGCTGCTTCTCTCCTCCGGACAGGCTGGAGAAGCTCCGCCGCGCATACAATTCCATCCCTACGCGCTCCAGCGATTCGTCGATCAAGGCGTCGTCCTCCCGCGTGTCTGCGGCAAACATCCGTTTGTGCGGATGACGCCCCATGAGCACAATATCCCGTACCGTAAAATCAAACGCAGACGACGTCTCTTGACTGACGACGGCCATCCGCTGCGCGGTTTCCTTATGGGTCAGCTCGGACAGCGGCTGCCCGTCCAAGGAGATCCACCCTGCATGGGGATTCAGCACACGGTATATGTTTTTGAGCAGCGTCGATTTGCCGCTTCCGTTCGGACCGATAATGCCGACAAATTCGCCGGGATGGACCCGCAGGTCCACTCCTTCAATAATGGGCACTCCCTTCACGCCGTAGGAGAGCCCCTGAACTTCTACCTTCATCTTGTTGGTCCCCTCCTCTCTAGAATGAGTATGAGCTGCGGCGCAGCAGCCAAATGAAGAACGGTCCCCCGCACAGCGCCGTCACGATCCCGACAGGAAGCTCCTCCGGCGCAATGACAAGCCTTGCGAACACGTCGGCCCAGATCATAAACGACGCTCCCAGCAGTACGCTGACCGGTAAAACGCGGCGGTGATCGGAGCCGACCATCAGCCGGACCAAGTGCGGAATCATCAAGCCGATAAACCCGATGGCTCCGCTCACGGCAACGATTACCCCCGTGAGCAAGGAGGTCAGAATAACCAGGACTTTACGGAAGCGATCCATGTTCACCCCCAAGGTCACGGCCGTCTCTTCCCCCATGAGCAGCGCGTTCAGCGAACGGTATTGAAGCAGCAGATACAGCGTACCGGCGACGACAACACAGGACGGAAACGTCAAGTAGCTCCATTTGGCCCCGGTCAGGCTTCCCATCATCCAGAACATCGCCGAGCGGATGCCTTCTTCCTTCGGAGCCATCGTGACGATAAAGCTGGTCAAGGCCGACAACATCATCGATACCGCAATACCTGCGAGCAGCAAGCGGGTGTTGGACAATGCGCCTCCTACGCGGGCCAGCATGTACACCAGAACAATGGCAATTAACGAACCGATAAAAGCCGACACCGATAAAGCATACTGCCCGAACAACTGGAAAGCTCCGAATAAAATGACGAGCGTCGCGGCGGCGGATGCCCCCGAGGACACTCCCAGAATATACGGGTCGGACAGCGGATTGCGGGTCAATGCCTGAATCGCGGTGCCTACCACAGCCAGTCCGCCTCCGACGACGGCGCCAAGCAGCACGCGCGGGAAGCGGATATCCCAGACGATGTTGCCCTGCGCCTTGGACCAGTCGGGCTCCAGCCACCGGTCCAGTCCGGGAATATGCGAGAAGGCAATCTTCCAGACGATCGACGGTTCGATGCGAACCGGCCCCAGCATGACTGCGAGCGTGATGGATCCGAGCAAAATTCCGAACAGCCCCAGCAGCACCAACGGGAAACGTCCTTCGGCCACGGTTCGTTCCGCTCGCGCAGACCTCTCTTGTATGATGCTGCTCATCGAACTCCCCCTCTTTTTCCTAAGTACATGCAAAAAGGAGCATCTCCAACCACGATCAGCGGTTAGAAATGCTCCTCCATAAGAGATGACGACCCGATTGACCCATCAAGGTCCCCAATTAGCCCTAGCATCCTAACACCTCCCCATTCTCCGCAGGGTTATAGCAGTGTTGTCAAAACAGGCAGGTCT
Organism: Paenibacillus sp. A3; assembly: GCF_001399685.1. GTDB lineage: Bacteria > Bacillota > Bacilli > Paenibacillales > NBRC-103111 > Paenibacillus_G. The sequence continues at coordinate 32,239 of NZ_JTHN01000005.1, read as the reverse complement.
CCTGACTCAGGGTTTTTCCTTCGGCGTCTTCCCGGAAATAAGCTCCAGTGACGTTGTGCCGAAAAATAGCCGGACCTTCCGGCTCCCATAACAGTGGCGGGACCGCGACGGATTTGCACCGTACTTCCCTTTTAAGCTTCAGCCGATCGCTGAAGCACCTGTTTCCACCTATTCGGTTGTCCACAGTAAGTCTATAGCAGTCCGGAAGCCAGTGTCAACTGAAATTATTCATGCAAAGCCAACCGAGACGCCCTGTTCCTGCAAGTTTTCGACGATCTTCGTCAAGCATCATGTCCAGCTCTTCGCTCGTCATCACATACGGCAAGTCCCCGTTCATTTTCCCAATAACTTTTTTCATGGTTGAAGCTACTTATATATACTAGTCTATGGATGGATTCTTTGCTTGATGCAATATATTTTTGATTCATCACAGAATACAAAATCGATGAAAGAAACGGTATGCGGCGGGCTATCTCCATCAGATCGCTTTGATTATCTGGAAGTGAGATTTAAAATCCACCAGGGCTTCCTCCATCCGACCTTTAAGTTATTTTAAAAGGCTATGTTAAATGAGATTGTTGATATTTGATAAATAGGAACAAATGTTCTACGATTATGGGTATAAACCAACTTCGGAGTAATTTTACCTATGGATTTGAAGGACTTAAAGCGACTCGCAGGAGCTTTAGATGATAGTAGTAAGCGAGAACTCATTTACTTTTTACAGTCTCGCACGAGTGGAGCTGGCACACCTGTTCGTGCTATCGACGAAATTCAGGAACAAAAACATAAGGACGGGTTGGTATGTCCACATTGTAATAATCACTCCGTTGTTCGGTTCGGTAAATATACGATTAAAACTCGTTCTGGAACAGTGAAGCGTCAACGTTACCGTTGTAAAGCTTGTCGTCATACCTTCAATGACCTTACCAATACCCCTCTACAAAGAACGAAACGACCTCATCTTTGGATTCGGTTCATAGAATGCATGATTGAGGGATTTTCGCTACGTAAGAGTGCGGAATTACTGCATGGGGAAGTTACGCATGTAACCCTGTTCTATGGCGACATAAGATTTTATCTGCCTTGAAACAGATACCATCCGAAACCTTCCAAAGGTATCGTCGAATTGGACGAGACCTATTTCCTTTACTCTGAAAAGGGAAAGAAAAATATCATTGGACGTAAACCACGTAAACGTGGAGGTAAAGCCAAGTTACGTGGGATAAGTAATGACCAAGTGTGTGTTTTGGTTGCTCGTGACCGTCAGAGGACCACTTACTCTGGAATTCTTGGGCGTGGTCGCATTCGAACATCAAAACTGGACGAAGCTATTGGCGTTCATCTAACAGGGGCAAATGTGCTCTGTGCTGACTCATGGAGAGCATTCAGTTCCTTCGCCAACAAAAAAGGCTTGTCTCATTATCGGTTTAAATCCGATGGGAAACAGCGTGTAAAAGGTATTTACCACATACAGAATGTGAACAGTTATCACAGCAGACTAAAACGATGGATGGACCGCTTCAACAGTGTGGCAACCAAGTATCTGCAAAACTACTTGGCATGGTTCCGTTATTTAGACAGCAAGGAATATGAGAACACAGCGTCGAATAAGAAAAATATGTTAGTTTTATCTTGTCTGTTTCCTGTAAAAGAGACGAATGCTCATCTTCGTCAAGCATCGTTTGTTTGCTAAGGGAATGGGTCGCTTCCCACTTTTATTCTGGAGTTGATTTCAATGGATTTGGAGCAAAGAAGGGTTTGGAATGAAAACCATAAGAATTTAACTGAAATCATATTGAATCCAAACGAGCATGCTCGAGCGATTGAGCTTTTTCTCAATCATCATGCTTTGTTGTACTCATCGAAAATGAGTAACGACCGCATCAATACTTTGGAGGATTTCGTTTTGGAAAGTCTGGAGGAAAGTGCATTAAGGAAGTATCCAGTAAATGCTCCAGATACAAAAAATTCAATCGTATGGCATCTCTGGCATATTGCAAGAGTCGAGGACATGACGATGAATATTTTAGTTGCTGACAGTCAGCAGGTACTTCATTCTGATAATTGGCTACAAAAAATGAACATCAGATTTCCCCATAGCGGAAACAGCATGAGTGATGACGATATCGCAGAATTAAGTTCACTTATAAATATAGAATCACTATTAGAATATAGAATAGCCGTGGGAAAACAAACCCGACAAATAATTTCGTCACTGCAACCAGGCGAGTTCAGAGATAAAGTTCAAGATTGTAGAATCAAAAAGTTGTTTGATGAAAATGCTATTCTTCAGGAAGCAAGTGGTATTGCTGAATATTGGAACAAGAAGACAATTGCTGGACTTGTGCTAATGCCAGCAACAAGACATAATTTTTTGCATTTGAATAAATGTGCCCGTATTAAGGAGAAGTTGCAAAAGGAAATGAAAAAATCAAACCGACAAGCTCAACAAACTGGGATACGATAGCCCTAATTACCGCCTTTGGAAAAGGCGGTTTTCATTTTGATAGTAATCAACAAAGTTTATTAACATAGCCTTTTAAAAAATAGGTTTACCTACTCTTCATTTAGCCATGCTTCGTAACCCTGAGTCATTAGCTTCCATTTTACTAAGTCTAGACTTTCCTGCCCAGGCCGATTTGTCGTTACCGATCGATGGACATCACTAAGAGCTACAGCACTATCTTTACCTGTAACTAAAACAATGACTTCGGCTAAATTTCTATCCGTCAGATGTTCGTACAAAAAGGCGAGCAGCGGATAGTATTCCTCTTCTCCAATGCCTGTTGGGAACGCTTTACTTAACATGGTACAGGTGCTTTCCAAATGTTCCGGTATTGAATCGCTCATGTTAATTTCTCCTGAAAATGATGCTAAGCCAGGAAAATATCCCCTCAGAAATCGATTCCAGCTAAATATCATTAATAATAAATAGCATTAATCATAAATCCAATGAAATATATTAATATTCTCTCCAACATTTTATCAGTTCCTGTACATACAATAAAATATTCCAACAAAAATAACCACAGTGCGGCTCCTTCCGCATTGTGGCTTCGATTAGATGCGGCATTTCATATTTTCGGCAATTACCCTTTTTGCGAAAGCAGCCAATCCTCATAACAGGGACGGCAAAGAACTTCGAGACGTTCTTCAACGCCGCTGTCGTCATATATCGTAATACTATGGGCAGTTTCAGCCTTTTTTTCACAGTAATAGCATTGATGTGACATGGGTTCAAATTCCTCCTTTATATCCAGATCTTAAGCCTTTGCGACCATCCCCATGCGGGGACGGGCTGCTCTAAACCATTGAAGGCAAAACATAAAGATGAGAACCACGTCGATGGCATCGCCGCCGTAGTACATCAGCTTGCCCCCTTCCTCCGCCTGTATTCCGGACACACCGGCGGGTGGATGGGCATAAATGTACTTGGACAAGATGCCGTGTCCCGCCAAGGCCAATACAAGCACTGTCGCACGGTAAAGGAAGCCTGTCCGGTGCGGTGCCGGGTCGACATATAACATGGACGCCGTAAATAAATACCCGGCCCAAAAAACATGGACATGAACCAGGATATGAATAATAACATTTTGATGCATCATCATATACAGGTCCGTTGTATATAGAACCCACAAGCCTCCGATATTAAGGACGGAGTTTACCGCCGGATCGGTTAGTATTGCCAACGGCCGACTTTTCAGCGCATGTGATAGCTTTCGCGACCATGGTACGGGAAGGGATCTTAAGAGAAGTGTCATGGGTGCCGCAAGCGCCAGTAAGAGCGGTGCCAGCATTCCAAGCAGCAGATGCCCGGTCATATGCGCTGCAAAAACCGTGTGTCCCCGATGGGCCAAAGGTCCGATCACAGCAACAGCTGCGCTGCCAATACCGAAAAACCAGCAAACATATCGGTACAGCGGCCACGGCTTGAACCGACGGCCGGATACGACCGCGGCAAAAACATAAAGAACCAGTACTAATATGGCTGTCCACGCCAACCCAAACTCGGCAAGGCTCCTCGATTCGTAATGGACAAGCTCATGATTCATCCGTGGCCACCCTTCCAAGCTTGTTACTTTTCGAACGAATGAGGAACATACTGCCGATCACGATCATGCCTATCGCGGCGAAGTTCCATATCAGATCGTAGATCATGACATTTTCGACGTACCGGATCTGGTGAAGGCGCATCAACTTGTGCTGGATCGTTCCGTCATATAACTGAAAAACGCCGCTGCCGAGCAGAACCCCTCCCCACCATCTTTGGAGCAGCAAAGCGTTTCGCTGGAGAAGGTCGGCAAACATGAACAGCCCGCCGATCGTTGCAAGCCAGCTAAAAGCGTGAAACAAGCCATCCGAGATCAAGCCGATACCGGTTGTCGACTTATCGTAGAAATGGTGCCAATGCAGCAGTTGATGAAATACGGCTTCATCAATAAAGGCCACCAAACCAAGCCCGAACAGACAGCCCGACCCTAGGTTGCGGTCCCAGTATGGATAGCGTTTGTTGAATCCCGGTTTTATCATTCGCTTAGCCATGATTCGTCAATTAGCCGGTAACCTTTCCCCTTTCCCGGTCACTTGCCAGAAACCGGTGGTACACCGCTTCACCGACCCCGAGAAACAGCGTGAGGAAGATGAGCCCGCCGATACTCAAATCCCATTTCAGCAAGGAAGCGACGACCCAAAAATAAACAAAGGCCAGCACCGCATCGACAAGCGTCGCGACTGTATTGTTGCTTATCCTCAGCACATACTGGTCACCCACCAAATAAGCTATCACGCTAAGGACAACGGAGGCTATAGCCGCTTCCCAGAACGTAGCCCTTGTCAGCCAAAGGAGGATCGTGACGGCGATCGCCCCGTTAAGCAAAAGCTTAAAGATAATTTTCACAACAAAGCCCCCTTTTTTGGATGGTAACTTTAATGTGCGCATTATTTTCTTTACAAATTCATGGAGATGAGATTGAACGGCAAAAAGGCATCTCGTCATGAGATGCCTTAGCTTGTTGACAAAGCTGTGTTTTTAAAGAGCTCACTTGATCAACTATCTATTCTCGGAAAAGATCGAAGATAAGAAAAGCAGAAGATCGCCCTACCCGGCTAGTTTGGCCAGGTGGTTGGCGATCTTCTTGACGTTCTGGCAGATGGCAGTCATGAGCGCTTGCTCTAAGACTTTTTTCTTGCCGCGGAACCGGCAATAGCGAAGTCCATGGAGCTCTTTGGCATCCGCGAAACTTCGCTCAATCGTTTGGTACCGGAGACGGTACAGATATTTGCCCGAGCGAGACCGCCCGTTTTGTTTTACCAACTCCTTGCTGTCTTGCCAAACATGTCGTGTCAGAATCCTTTGTTTGTTCCTTGAACGTGTACACTGGGAAAGGAGCGGACAGTCTTTGCAAATCTCAGGATCCGACTTGTACTGGCGGTAACCCTCCCGGTCTGTCGTGGCATAGGTCAGCTCTTGTTTTTTGCGGACAGGTATACAAGTCGCGCTCCTTGTCATACTTAAATCGCCACTTGGCGATCAAGCCTTTTACTGGGGTATAGCTTCGACCGCCAATGACGGCATAAATCTTCCGAGCGTGGAGTTTCTTGCAGATATCTGCTGTGTAATAGCCGGCATCCAGGGCAACGGCTTCCAGTGTTTGGTCAAACCCAAATTTCTTTATTTGCAGTTCAAGCCTACCCTTAATGGACCTGAAGCAATAAAAATGTCATCCCCTTTTTTGGCTTCCCAGACAAACGAATCATCATCCTCGTCGTTAATTGTAATAGCAAAGCCCGCATTTATTATTAATTCTAATGCAATATTATAAGTATTCATGGCATCTGTGATCTTCAAACAGACTCACCTCATCTACATGGTTGAATATATTTAGAATCTATCTTACCTTCTATTAAAATTTGTCCATTTTTTCCATAATATTTCTAACGTTTTTTCCATCCTTTTTAATTTTTTTATCCTCACTGGATTTCATAATTTGCTCAACTAATTCTGGTGTATGAATTTTTACTTTTCCATCGCGTTCCAGATTTTTCAAATCTTCAAGCGACACTTTCACAATATTATCCTTTTGAGTAAATTTTTTAGCGTTACCTTTCTTTATTGCAAATGATGTAAATATACTAGTCTCTCCCTTGCTTGGCCTTCTTACATGGTCCCATGGAGTGGAAATATCAGCACTTTGCCTAATTCCTGACCTATGTCAATTCCTAATTTATACAAGTCATCTCCTCTAAAAATATAATCACTACTTAATCCAAAAGGATCAATGTAAGTTAATGGATCACTTACATACCCATATAATTGTGTCCCACCAGCTAACCCAACCGGGTCTTGCTGCGTATACATCCCTTCATCCGGCGAATAGTAACGGAAACGGTTGTAATACAGCCCCGTCTCCTCGTCCTCGTACTGTCCCGGTACCGGAACGGACATGCGCTGCGATCGCCTAAAAGATCTTGTCGTCAAGTATTTCCATAAATATCCACCAGACTTTTTCCCCTGCATCGTCGTACATTTTAACAGGCGTACCCAAATGATCCGTTATGATACTGTGCGAGCCTTCCGGCGTAATCTTTGCTACAGGATGAAATGTTCCGTCTTCGAAAATCCATGTAGTCAAGCCATCAGAATTCAGCGCTTGTCCGTGCCGATTCGGAGACTTTGACCACTCCTCATTCCACTCTGCCCCCACTCTCGGCTTGTGCCTTCTCCGCTTTCCACTCAAGCAGGATAATGTTTCCATCCCACACATAACAGTGTACCACACCGTTAAAATGCTTCTCAATCCTGCGACCGAGGCTATCATACGTAAACGTAACTTCCTGTCCGTCCGGCCGCACAACCTTGCTCATCATATTGTTGCCATTAGTACTCATAGCGCCAATGCGTGCCTTCCGGGTCTATCTTTTCAGCGAGATTTCCTTCTTCATCATAGCTGTACTTCGTTCCGTTAAACTCCAGCAGCCGCCCGCCGGCTCCGTAAGACCGGTCCGTCTTGTGTCCGTCGCTGTACAAATTCCCGACATTGTCGGCCATGCGGAAGATTTTGCCGAAGTCGTTCGTGGCCCCGATCAAGGTGCCAAAATCGTCGTATCCATACTGCGTTTTCTTGCCTGTCAGCTCGTTGAGCACGGACTTTAGACGGTTATTCACATCCCACGTATACTTTCGTTTGCGGGTTTCCCGTCCGCCCGCTTTCACGCTATGCCGTTCAGGCCGTCCTGCGGCATCGTACTGCCAACTGCTGATTATGCCGCCTGGCAACAATCTCTCGATTTCCTGTCCAAGCGCATCGTACTTCATCTGCGACGTCCATGGCGTGCTATTCTATGTGATTTCTGTTCGTCAGACCGAAGGTTTGCCTCCGGCTTCCTTCAGATTCCGTCTCGCGACGGACACCCTTGCCTTTGGCTAACAGTTCCTACTGCCAAGCCTGTAGCTGACTTTCACCGCCAATTTATCACCCATGCCGGGCGAACACGAAAAAAACATATGTAAAGAAGAACTATGTCTTCTCTACATATGTTTAGTCTATGGATTGATCCCCATGATTTTACAGAGTTGATTATACTTATTTTCAAAATTTTTCTTAAAGTAATCAACACCTTTTTTGGATAATTTTTTTTCTTCAAAGCTCCAAGACAAAAGATATTCTTTAAACGAGCAATCTAAATCTAATTCACGGGGAATAATATCAGTTTCATCTAATCCTCTTTCTTTTGAAATTGAAAGTAAATAGCTTGTCCGTAACATTAAAGGATATTCTATCCACTCATGATGTAAACCAATTTTTTTTATTAATTCTTCATCATTAAGAATCATACATACCATTTCATAAGATATTAGATCGTTCGAGAAGTAGCGATCCATAAATGTAGCCCTCTTACTTTTGTCATTCACTTCACTAAACAATTGTAAAAAATCATCATTTTTTTTATCAAAAAAACAATTGTGTAGTTTATAAAATAATCTATATAACGATGAAAAGTTGTTTTGGTAGAAGAATCTAGCTTTACATCTAAAATCATCGAAAGAACTTTAGAGAATTCCTTTTTCTTTACCCAAAAGTTCTCCATAGATTTTGGATTCCTATAATAACTATCCAAAATATCAAATAAATTTCCGTTCATATTTATTATGGACATCCTCCTTTTGGACCTCTAGCTCCTGGTTTAAATGGTCGATGAACCTTCGCAATGAGAAGGAACCGCCTGCCGGCATGACATCTAGCGGTACGCCCTGCTGCTCAATGGGATTTGCCACGACTATTGGGGAGCGGATGGCGATCGCCTGAAATTCCGCTGTCCCCATGCCACAGGTAAGGCTGACTGTCCACTCGGTATGGCATTTTTATTTCTTCAAGCCGCAGCTTTCCGTACGGCCATTTCAGCATAAGATCCTGTACGGTCGATCCGATTCGTTGTATGAAACATAGAGCTTATTCACTAAAGTTTCATTAATCTGGATTCGTTGAAAATGAATTTTATTTAAGGTCAGTAAAATAAACGTGTAACTTATTGAGGTATTTAAATGAAATCTAGAAAATATTCATACGCCATTTAAGTATAATTTTATTTAAATGATGGGTTTCTCATTGAGTAACCTCGCTGAAGAAAAAAACCTTAAGTGACGGAAACCACTCAAGGTAGATTGCAAATTTAATATAAGAATTCATACTTGTTTGTTTCTTTATTAAAAGCAACATCAATTGGGGGGACCTCAAAACCAAATGCTATGGAAGCCCATTCGATCATAGCAGCTACTAAACCCTCTTCTTGAAAATCACACGGTGCTATATTTATAGAGTGGATGACAATGATTGTATTTTTTTCATACTTTGAATTACTCAGAATTTGGCCGCTTACTTTCTTCAGCCCTTCTATCAAATAAATAACATCTTCGTCAATAATGGTATCTTCACCGACTATTTGCTTATTAGCAAAAACCAATTTTAACCCCTCACACACTTCTATTATGCCATCTTGTTCATTGTAATTTGATATTGAAGTATGCTCGGCAATTATTTTAATGTAAATTCCCCATGTAGATTTGAAAACTCTGTAGGTGTGCTCAACTAGACTCAAAAAAACACCGCCTATCCTCATAGAAATATTAAATATTTCATAATAGGCTGAATTTCATCTAAAATTAAATTATAATACTTAGTTGCTTTCTACTCATTCCATTTTTATATTCTTTCTTGAAACAATTACCCCAATAACCTTAATAGGTCTGAAGCTATAAAAGTGTTTTTATTACAAATATGACTATTTTTTTGTGCAAACACTCGGCTTGGGTCTTACTACTCTTGTTCTATTAGATTTCCGTCTTTATCATAAAGTGGCGAGTCATCCTGCAACTTATGATAAACATCTACCTCATCATGTTGTGCGTGCCAACTATCACCACGATGTTCCCACATTGCTATCAATCCTAAAAGCTCTTCGAGGTTCGTTGCGTTAAAAAACAGTCCATCTTTTTCAGCAGAATAGTCATGAACTGCTGACCACACATCGTCTGATACAAGATGCGTTGACATTGAAACAACAAAACCTTTTGACTGAATTACCTGCAAACATGGAGCGGACGTATTTCCAGAAATCCCTATTTTTACTTTATACATAGTCTCCCTCACTTAAAAATATTTAATCAAACAACTATTTGCACCGAGTAATTTTATTTCCCGGTATCTGACCGTGAACGAGTACTTCATTATTCCTCTTCATATTTGCAAGAATACCAGATTTTTTAGCTGCTTTAACTCCTAACTCATTCTCAATTATTTCCATCGCTTTTTCTTTCGTCAAAATTGTGATATCACCAGATTTGACCAGTTCATCTAAATCTAAAGCTGAAACTTTACTTATATTATTTTTGCTTGTAAAGAAATCTGCACCTCGAGAATTAGCATTTTTAGTTTTCAACTGAGTACTAAATGATGTTAGACGTCCATCTCCTTTTTCGCTTATGTGATTAATAATATCTTGAGCAGAGATTGTTCCACTCTTTGGCATACCAATAGGACCACCTTTATAAAAATCATCACCCCTGAAAATGTTATTAGTGCCTTCTATACCAGAAGCACCGCTCAATCCAAAAATATCAATCCAAATATTCGTGTCCTTTACATATCCATATAGCGCCGTACCACCTATTAATCCAATAGGATCTTGCTGTGTATACATTCCTTCAACTGGTGAATAATAGCGGAATCGGTTGTAATACAATCCACTCTCTACATCTTCATACTGCCCTTGATAACGAAATGGTACGAAGCCTTTCTCACCAATAAATACTTTCAATCTACCATAAATATCAAGCTCAGATGACCAAACCTGGTTTCCTTCCTTGTCATAAACTTCTACTGGTGTTCCTAGGTAGTCGCTGATAATGCTGTAGTTGCCTTCGCTCGTTATTTTTGCAGAAGGTATGAATCCATCGTTGTATACCCATGTGACTAAGCTATCGTTTGGTGAAAAGGACTTAGGATTCTGTGCTTGTCCCAAGTGCTGCGTTGGCCTAGACTGCTCATTGCTCTGCACTTTACTATTTACCGCTTTCCACTCATGCAGGATGGTGTTTCCATCCCACACATAACAGTGTACCACACCGTTAAAATGCTTCTCAATCCGCCTACCAAGACTATCATACGTAAACGTAACTTCCTGCCCGTCCGGCCGCACAACCTTGCTCATCATATTATTGCTATAATACTCATAACGCCAATGCGTGCCGTCCGGGTCTATCTTTTCAGCGAGATTTCCCTCTTCATCGTAGCTGTACTTCGTTCCGTTAAACTCAAGCAGCCGCCCGCCGGCTCCGTATTTCCGGTCCGTCTTATGACCGCTGCTGTACAGGTTATCGACATCATCGGCCATGCGGAAGATTTTACCGAAGTCGTTCGTGGCCCCGATCAAGGTTCCAAAATCGTCATATCCGTACTGCGTTTTCTTGCCTGTCAGCTCGTTGAGCACGGACTTTAGACGGTTATTGACGTCCCACGTATACTTTCGTTTGCGGGCTTCCCGTCCGCCCGCTTTTACACTGTGTCGTTCAGGCCGTCCTGCGGCATCGTACTGCCAACTGCTGATTACCCCGCCGGGCAACAGTCTCTCGATTTCCTGCCCAAGCGCATCGTACTTCATCTGCGCCGTCCACGGCTTGCCGACGTTCTGAGCTGCGTCGCCTCCGCGCTGCTGCTGCGCCTGCATCTGGCTAACTTGCCCCAGTATGTCGCGCTCCATCGTCACTTGAGCGCCAAGGCTGCTGCTTACTTCCGTCCGGTTGCCCATTTCATCGTATTGGCTTGTTACCCAGTACGCACCCCGCCATTCCTTAATGACGCGACCGGCCCGGTCATAATCCAGCTTCACCGTCACAAAAGGATTGGCTGTCTCCAGTATATCCCCGACACGGTTATACCTAAACGTCTCCACCAGACCGTCGCTGTATTCCACCTGCGTTACTCGTCCCATAACGTCATGGCTGTAAGCCGTCCATCGTCCACCCGGCCGCTCTACCTTCTGTAGCAAACCCGCAGGGCTTCGCATGTATTGCCGTACAATTCCGTCAAAGCCCGTTTCGCGAACGATGCTTCCGTTCGCATCGCGTTCCAGCACATAGCGCTCCCCGCGCTCGTTGATGACTTCGGTCAGTTCTTCTTCCTTGTTATAACTCAACTGGACACGTTTGCCCTTTTCTTCGCGCCAAGTCAGCTTACCAAGCGGGGTATACCCGAACGCCACACGGTGCTGGTTATCTTCCGCGAGGATCACTTCATCGTAGGCATTATACTTCAGCTTAATTACATTACCATCCGGCAGCTCGGAGCGCACGACTCGGCCCAGCGCATCGTAGACCAGCACTTGCTTCGCTCCAAGCGGATTCGTCTCCTGCAGACATTCTCCCCGGTGGTTATATGCCCACTTTCCACTCGTCCCGTCAGGCAGCGTGACCTCGATCAGGTTATCCTGATCGTCGTAAAGGAGCCGCGTGACCGCACCTTTCGGATCGTGTACTTCGCTGATCCGATGTCGCTCATCGTAGGCAAAACGCGTCACTGTCTGATCGGGCCCGACAACTCCCTTCACCCGGCCCAATTCATCATACTGCCATGCCCTGATACCGCCTTCCGGGTCCTTCACCTGCTCCAGTCTTCCGTCTTCACGGTACGTGTACTTCCATACACCCCCATCCGGCTGTACTTCCTCAACGACCCGCCCGAACTCGTCGTACGCATACCGGGAAACACGGCCTTCCTCGTCCGTTTCGCTCAGCAGCTCGCCCAGCTCGTTGTATTCATACTGCACAACGCCGCCTAGCGGGTTGACGATCCGGGTGCAATAATACTCCGGGGTGTATTCGTACGTCGTCGTATGCCCCTGACTGTTGCTCACTTCGTTCCAGCCGTCGTAATACGCGATGCTGCCCTCCAGCAGCCCGTCGTCCCCGTACGTATGAACGCAGCGCGCTCCCGTGGTCGGTCCGTCATAACGCCAGTGGAAGCTATACCCGTTGCGGTCCGTCTTCTTGAGCATCAAGTGACTTTCGTAGGACATGCGGGTCGTCTGTCCCAACGCATCCGTCACCTCGATGAGATCCCCCGCCTCGTTGTAGCGGTACTGCACCAGCACCTCGCGCTGTTCCCCGCGATAAACGTGAGTCACTTTCGTGATCCGTCCAGCTTCGTCCGTCTGGATATCCAGCCTCCGGCCCACGCTGTCCGTCACCTGCCGCAAGTGACCGCGGTCATCGTACGAGAGCGCAATAGAATGTCCCCATTCCTGCCCAATCCGTTCCAGGCGGAATCTCGTTTCCATCCCTGTCTGGTTTCCGAAAAGGTACGTCAGACGGCTGTCTTCCTCGAAAAGCACGTACCCCGTCCCTTCCCGGCGCAAAACCATCCGTTCTTTCGGGTTTCGCGTTTCCATAAGTCCACGGTATAAGCGCTCAAACGAAACCGCCCGTCCGTCTGCCAGCAATACGCCAATGCAGTCATCCAGCACCTCCAGCCGCATATCCAGGCTGTGATGCACGCCATGACCGAGCAAGCCCCGATGACCGCTGTCGCTGATCCAGCGCCGGTCCCATTGGATCGGTAGCGGGCCCGGAAATTCGAAGTCTGTCGCTTCGCTCATCATCCGTCCCGTGATCAGATCGACCGGCTCAAAACCCCATTTACAGAAACGGTCGCCAAGGCCTTTGGTGCACTCGAATTTCTTCAACACTTTATGGTTGAACTTCGTAAGCGCCTTCTTCGCCCCGGATTTCTCCAACGCTTTCTGGAGCAACGCCTTGCCCTTCTCCGCCAGCTTCTGCTGCATATCCTGCAGCTTCTTCTGCAGCAGCTCCCGCAGCTCCTCGGCCTTCTGCTTCAGCTTCCGGGCTCCTGTCATCACCTTGTTCAGCGTGTTCTTCCCGAACTGGACGGCCTTCTTCGCCGCGGCCCGGCCGATTTTTCCGGCCATCTTGCCGCCTGCCTTCGCCGCCGCCTTGGCTGCGACCTTGGCAACACCTTTGGCCGCCAGCTTCGCTGCGCCGAACGCCGCGCCTCCGATCGGCAGCATCGAGCCGATGGACAAGGCCGCGCCGAGGAAGTCTCCGCGGCAAATGCTCACGACTGCGCTTGCCGCTCCCGCGATAATGCCAAGACCCGGCACCATGCTGAGCACATCCAGCGCCGTTCCCAGTGTTTCCAGGAAGCTGTCCTTCTCCTTGTCGCTCTTGGCCTGCTCCGCTTCCGGGTTGCTCAGCGCCTCAAACGATTGCCGCTCGCTGCCCGTCATCATGACCTGCTGGCCCATCACGTCTGTCATGTCGGTCAGCATCATGCTGCTTTTGCCGCCTGCGATCCACAGCTCTTCCTGAGCCTCCGCCCGGAACGTCTTCAGCTCGCTAAACGATAGTTCCTGCTCCGCCATCAGCACGAGGTCTTTATCGCTCTGCAGGGTGATCCCATCTTCTTCGCCGATGGTGATAAATAGTGCGCCTTCCTTCGCCGTGAACGAAATATCTTTCGTCCCCAGCTCGAATTCCTTGCCTCCGCCCGTGGAGAACGACTTTACGGTCGTATCGGCCATTTTCTTGTTCGCTTTCTCCGCCGCCTCGCCCTGCGGGGAAAACGGCGTCCGCACCGATTGAATCAGCATCGCTTCCGCTTCGTCATGCGTCGGAAAATACAGCTTGATCCGCGATCCGACCGGCGGCATGGCATGGAAAATATGGCTCGTCGGCGACGAGTACGTGAACCAGACTGCTTCGTGCTCCGGCTGGTTTTTGTCGATATCCAGATGCACTTTCGCCTTCTTGACGCCGATCGCCAAAATTTTGCCGTCCATCGCCAGACCCGGCAGGTTTTCGTTATACCGTTTATTTTGCCGCAGCCCTGCGGGGGTGGTGCATAGGTATTCGAATTGCAAAATGCCATGAACCATCGCTCCCTGAATGCCTGCAACGACAAACAGACGGCCGTTTCTCTCTACCTCCGCCCCAAGCTCCAGCCACTGGTCCTTTGCGACGATAAGGCGCGTAAAATCTTCCTCCTGGAAGCGTTCAACATTCGTTTCCATCGCGGTCAGAAACGTCTGCACGTCATGCCGGATGTGGTAGGCACCCTCTTCCAGCTTCACATGCTGCCTGCCCGACGGCGTTCCAATCCAAAGACGCGGGGCATGGGTGCTGACGTCCGGCGTCACCACCGCACCCGCATGGGAAGCGATCCGCTGAATAAACTCCCAGTCGGTCTCCTCGTATTGGAGCACCAGATCGCCGAGCGAAGCTCCGCGCTGAAACGCGTCGGTTTCCAGAAAGTTTCCACCCGGATACGCGTGGATCACTTCAGACAGCACATCCGTATAAAGCATGCCCGCATGCTGGAAAGAACGGCTTTTGCGCTGCACGTCCAGTTGGTACGTATGCGAGATGACGTCCACTTGGACGTTGTAAACACCATGGATGCGGTCCACTTGAATTTCATGCAGTTGCCCGAGAAACAACGGCTCCTCCGGCTGCCCTTCCCGAACCGCATACAGACCGATAGGGTCGCGATAGCTGCCTTGCCGTACCAAGGCCTGACTGTCTTCCTCGCTCATGATGCCCCCGAGCTGCATGCGGGCATGGGCTCCGGGAAACCGCGTCATTTTTATTTCTTCAAGCCGCAGCTTTCCGTACGGCCATTTCAATACAAGATCCTGTACGGTCAAGCCCGACAGGCGATCCGATTCGTTGTTCGACACATCCATCCCCCTCAAATCTGTTGCAAGTAAAAGATGGCTTAAGGCTCAGTAAACCTAATTACCGCTGACGAAAGCTATTCTTTCTTCTGCCCGTCATCGGCGATATAAATGACTCCGTTCGCATGCTTCATGCACATGATGTAGGAGTCGCTGGTTAACACGGGCTTGCCGTCGATGAGCACGTCCGCTTTCCCGTTCATCCACTCCATGTTCACCTGCGGCTCGCACGGCGCGCCCAGCGCTTCGCATACGCCGAAGGTCGCCGGAATATTGACGACGGGCTTGCTGTCCGCGACATTCATGAGCGGCTGCCCCTGAATATATGCGCCATGGCACGTCGGCAGATTAAGCAGATTCGGATTGCTGCCGCACTCGCACTCCAGCATCGCTCCCCTTACGACATAGCTGGCTTCCTGCCCCGCCGGCGCTTCAACGGCAGGTCCCGCGGGCTTGATGAATGATCTGACACTAGGCATTTATCTCCCTCCTCATGGCTTAGCTTTAGCAAAACTTAGAATGTTGGGAAAGTGGTTTTGACTAGAATGGAAATACATACGGAAGTGGGGTATCTACTGGAAGAGCGATAGCATGCGCCTTTGTCTGCGGGAAATATCCGCTGCTAAGCAGCTTCCAATAAAAATTTCCTGCAGAAGAGCGCCTGGAAGTAGATACCCCACCCCCTCGTACATTCTATTACCTCAATCTGGCCACTTTCTCAACGTGCTCAAGGCTTTGCTTTAGCAACACTCCCCTAATCCAACTCCACCGGGGTCAGATGAAGCCCCGTAAACGCCCGTCTGAGCAAGCTTTCCGCGATGTCCAGCCGGACGATCAGCACATCCTCCCGCAAGCCCGCCACGCGAAAAACACGTTCCCGCCGCACGTTTGACGCCGACAGCACCAAGCGGCGGCAAGTCCCGCCGGCGTCCACCTGCGTCTTCCCGGATAAACAATCCAGCTCGCCTGGCTCCATAAACCAATAAATGTCTTGGCGCTGCGTACTTCGCCCGGTCACGATGGCGGATTGAAACCGCAGCCGGTCGTCGTATTTCTCAAGCAGCGCTTTTAGCCGGTCCGATACGAGCCGGCGCGGATGGTCGATGAAGTCGAGGTAAACCGGCATGTCCCCGTCCTCTTTCACAAACACGATGTTCCGCTCCTTAACCTCCATATCCCGGCTGACCTGCTCCAGCCTTAACCCGTCGATGAACCGCTTGTCCTGCTGCAAACGAAAATAGTACATGTGCCCGTTCTGTCCTCCCCGATGGCTCTAGTTCCGAACCTCAACCAGCCGCCCTGTCTCGTCTTCCTCCATCCATCGCACCTGCCGCTTCTGCTCCTCGCTAAGCGCAAACTTGTTCGCCTCCTGCAGGATGATCCTGGCTTCCCGCAGATTGGTCCCTCGAAAGTCCGCGTGCTCCAAGTCCGCAAACATCAGGTTCGCCCCTTGCAGATTCGCTCCGGCAAAACTGACGCCGAAGGTGCCCATGACCTGTCCTTCATGAATAAGCGGCTCGCCGCCGACGGCTTCCTGAAAGTTCGCCCCCTGCAGGTCGCAATGGCTAAAGTTGGCGTCATACAGCACGCTTTGGCTAAGATCGACGTCCCGCATGCGGCTGCCGCTGAAATCAACCCCCACGCAGACGCTTTTGTTCAAGCGGCTTCCCGTCAGATTGGAGCTGGTCAGATGGCTGTAAGCCACATCGGCCCCTTCGTAGCGGCCGCCGCTCAAATCCAGTTTACGCCAATCCTGATAGCGGAAAAGCGTGCCGTCCTGCCGCTCCAGCGAAGCGCGGATCGCCGCCGCATCCTTTTCCTCGCGCACTTCCACCCACACTTCCTCGCTCAAATCGAGGTACTCGCCCGCGCGGATGCGGAACGTATCGGCCCGCTGGATCCGTTGAAACTCCGGCAGCTCCACAATACGCGTAGCGGCCGCCCGGACGAGGCTGACGACATAATGGCCGGCGATAGACACGTCCTCCATCCATATGCGGTCGCTTTCCAAGGGCAAAATGTCGGTGCCATAGCTTTTGCGCGCCTCGTCTATGTTTTTCCGGTACCTTTCCAAATGATCATACAGCCATGGCAGCTCTTGCAGTTCCATGCAAGCATTCCGGTCCAAATACCAGGTATCGTCGTACGCTTCCAGACTGCACATAAGCTTTCCTTGTCCAAGCCACGAGCGCAAATAAGAGACGTGGATATAGGCTATGGGACGCTTGTCACCGGCCTCTTGCATCGCATGGATACGGAGGCAAAGCTTGCGGAACGGTTCGATCCACTCCCGAATGCGGGCTTCAGCCTGTTCCCGGACCTCCGCGCCCATGCGCTTGATCAAGGCCTCCTGCTGCGGCGCGACCTCCTGCGTTAGCCATCGTTCTAACGGTTCATGCTGCAATCGTTTCTCCTCCCCGGCGTTTGTCCGCTCGCGCAACCGTGCGCTTCGTTAGTTGTTGTGAACCTGGGTGCCTTTCACATCGACGCGGTCTTCCAGCACGACGGAGCTGGCCTTGCAGGTTAACTCGATTTTTTCCTGAGCGGAAATCGTTATTTTTTTCGAGGTCATCGTCACTTCTTCGGTCGCTTTCACCGTCACGTTTTTGCTGCTGACAATCGAGATGCCGTCCGCATCGCTGAGCGTGATCGACACGCCGTCGCCTGTGATGAGAATGTGGTCGGGGGCCAGCACGATCATTTTGCCGTTCTTGGTCTTGATCGTTTTGATGCTCGGGTCTTCCATCGGATCGCTTCCGCCACCGCCGGACGCCCCCGACGCTCCGCCTCCTACCGCTCCACCGCCGCCTGCGGCGCCCGCCTCGGGCTTCGGCACGGAGCTGACCGCAATCGCGTCCTCTTCCTTGTGCGTTGGAAAATAAATGCGCACATCGTCCCCGTTTTCGGGCATGCAATACCAGCCGGCATTGTCCTCGGAAGCATAGATCGTCGAGTAAGGGAACCAGAACGCTTTGCCTACGTCCTGCGCCGGATCGATGTTTAAATGCGCTTTGATTTTGTCTTTGGTCACCGCAATTACTTTCCCTTGCAGCGACGCCCCGACGATGGCCATGTTGTACTGCTTCCGCACGCTTAGACCCGGACGCGTAGTTAACAGGTACTTATATTTCAAAAGTCCGTCGAGCATGCTCACCCGGACCTCGTAGACGACGAGCCGCTGCCGGTCAAACGTCACTTCCATGCCAATCTCGAACACTTGGTCGGTTTCCACTTCATAAAAGATGCAATCGCTCTCGCTTAATTCCGGAATCAGCCCTTGCACCGATTGCTGGTACAGCTCCATCCGTTTGTGCACCCGGTAATGATAAGCGTTCACTTCCCCTTTGAAGCCGAGGTCCGGAACGCCGAAATGGACTCTGGGGGTGTCGAATGCGACCGCAGGCACCAGCCCGGTGTGGAAATGGGAAGCTAACCGTTTCAGCAATTCCCAGTCCGTCTCCCGGTACTGCAGAACGACTCGGCCGATCGCTGCGCCGTTCGAGGCCGCATCCATCACATCCGCGCCGTCATAGTCCTGCACGACCTGATCCACCAGCTGCGAGTAGGCCATTCCCGCGTCCTGAAACGTGCGGTCCTTGCGCGTCACATCGAACTGGTACGACAGCGATACGGCTTCCAGCTCCAGCTGGTAAATGTCCCGCACCTGATGGATTTGCATGTTCATAATCATGCCTTGAAACAGGTGGACTTTTCCGCCCTGCTCGGTCTTTTGGGTAACGGCGATATTCGTCCGGGCATGGTTCATCTCCATGTAGCTGGTTTTCAGCTCTTCCGGGACGATGCCGGTCAAGCGAAGCGTGGCATGCTCGTTAATTTGCTTGACGATCGCCAGCTCCTGGATCGATTCGAACGTAAAAGGCGTAACTTCCAGATCCTGATAAGTCGCATATGACCGTTCTGCCACCCTTTATTCCTCTCCTTCCCGCTTCGGATTGATTTGCAAGGCGTCCATAATGCCGTGGGCAATCGGGCGCCATTGCTCCGTATATTTCTCCATGCAGTTCAAGCCAAAAAAGACGCCTTTTCCATCCAGTTCAATGAAAAAGATGCCGTTATACATGACCCCGTCCAGCACCGGCACGGAAAATTCGTAAAAGCCCATCTTGCGGCCGCCGGCCTCGCGGACGCCTTCGCCGATCCATTTGGCATTCGGCTGCATCCGCCGGATCATGAAGCTGAGATCCTTGACGAACGTGTCCATCTCGTCGTTCACCATCCGGTTGGCCGTCGGATTGACCGTCAGGTTAATCTCCAGCGTCGGGTCGGTATAGATCAGCTTCGGCCGGCGGTCGGCCGGATATTTGATCCTGGCGTAATCCTCCGGCATAGGCTCGAAGGAATCCGGTACAAACATGTACACCTGTCCGGGCATCACTTCCGTTCTGGAAAACGTGATCGTCTCGTCGCCCAGCACAAGCTCCCCCGCTTGAATCGCCCGGCTGACATTGTCAGCCTCCAATGCCGACTTCAGCGCCTTCTGCCGTTCTTCCTGCTCCTGCTTGCCTATCAGCTGCAGCCACTGCTCGTCCATATGCTCCATCGTTCATCCTGCCTTTCGTTCCGTCACCATGATCCGCGGAATCTTTGATTTTTCTGCAAATTCATTCCAGATTACACTTTTCATTGTATATCGGACAGAACGATTGAGATTTTTAGATATTTTTAGTAATTTTTCCATAAGTGTGTTAATACTCACAATTTTGAGCCCGCAGACGGCAGCCAAAACAAACAAGCAGCTCAACCTCCATAGAGGCTGGCTGCTTGTTACGCAGGTCTTAAGATTTGCGGATCTCGCTCGGGTTGTAGCCGAACGTTTTGCGGAACAGCTGCGAGAAATGACTTAAATTATGGTACCCGACCATCCCTGCCGCTTCGCTGACATTGACTTTTCCCTGCTCCAGCAGGCTGCGCGCTTCATTCATCCGCAGTGCGCGCACATAGCCGAATACCGTCGTGCCGAACAGCTCTTTGAAGCCGAGCTTAAGCTTGTAATCGTTGAGACCGGCCATTCGCGCGAGCTGAAGCAGACCGGGAGGCTCTCTCCACGTGCGGGACAAAATGTCCTTGGCCAAGTACAGGCACCGGATATCGTCCGCCTTCAGCTTCGATTCCCCCTGATGCCTCGCCGTCCCCTCTGTCGCCGAGTCCAGATGAAAGGCCAGCAGCTCGAACGCTTTCCCCTCCAGATAAAGGTTGCGAAGCGCTCCGCTATACGGGCACTTGCTCATTTGCTCCACGATGAGCGAAGTCTGCGGTGCGCCGGCGATTTGTCTGCAGTAGAACCGGTTATCCGACAAGCGGGAAAGCTCGGGAAGCAGCGTTTCTCCAAAATGCCGGGGATCGATGCGAAGCTCCATATGCAAGAAATCGTCTTTGGGCATCAGCTCCGTATGCATCTTCTTATCCTCGATATAGACGAACGTGGAGAGGCCCGGAGATAAGCCGTAGCTTCCGGCGTTACCGTCGGCTTCCCAGCAGCCTTGGCCGGACAGCGTATAAGCGATCTCCAAATGCGGATAATCGACTCCGACATCCAGGGTGACAGGCTCTTGAAAGCTCGCATCGAACCAGTTGAGCTCCATGCCTTCTCTCAAGCGAATCCGCCGCAAATTGACCATGCCTTTTGCAGCGGGCACCGAATACGCTTGCTGGGACGGCTCTTGTTCGTATGACGAACGGGCGAGGTCGGATATCGCCTCGAAGATGTCTCCCAGGCCTTTGGAATGTACTTGCAGCTTCATCATGCGGACCTCCCTGTCCATTCCTGCCCCGGCCAAGACCGCTATTTAACGGATCGCTTCGTTATATCGGCGGTTGACCTCTTCCCAGTTGACGACATTCCACCAGGAAGACACGAAGTCCGGCCTCTTGTTCTGATACTGCAAATAATAGGCATGCTCCCACACATCGACGACCAGAATCGGGGTTTTCTTCTCCATAAAAGGAGTGTCCTGATTCGGCGTACTGGTCACTTCCAGTTTATCTCCATCGACAACAAGCCATCCCCAACCCGATCCGAAACGGCTGATTGCCGCTTTCGTCAGCTCGTCCTTCATCTGCTCGAAGCTGCCGAAATGCTTCTCGATCCCCTTCGCAATATCTCCGTAAGGCGCTCCGCCCCCGTTAGGACTCATGATAGACCAGTACAAGCTATGACCGTAATGCCCGCCCCCGTGATTCCGGACGGCCATCCGAATATCCTCCGGCACATCGTTCAGATTGCCGATCAGTTCTTCAACGGTTGCATTTTTAAACTGCGGATAGCTCTCCAGCGCCTTGTTTAAATTCGCTACATAAGTTGCATGATGCTTGCTATGATGAATTTCCATCGTCCTGGCATCCAGATAAGGCTCCAGCTCGTCATATCCGTAAGGCAGCTCCGGCAAAGTAAATTGTTCCATTCGACAATCTCCTTTCGGCAATCTCTTTTTCCAATGGTTGGTACCTCCCAAGTTTACACGATAAGAACATTTTTGTATATAGACAATAATTTTTACCTGAGGAAACTTTTTTAAAAAAAAAACGTTTCTTCTCCCGGCTTTCTTATGCTGCAATCCGCAGGAATAATCCGTTGCCCCAAGTAATACGATGGCTACAGAACGACGGGCTTCATGCACGTGGCACAGGAGGTAGGCGCTTATGCTGAATTTTGCGCAGATTTTCATCGAAGGAATGCTGCTGTCCGTATTTTTTTGCTTCGTTATTCTGGGAATGCTGGTTTATAACCCGCGGCTGCTGTTAAACGATTATCCCCAAAGCATTCGGCTCTCTGTCCCCCCGAAAACGCCCAAAGAAACGAAACTGTCCAAAGCGATCGGGACGCCGTTTGCCGCACTGCTCGTCATCGCACCGTTTATCTCGACGCTGTACTACGATGAAATCAGCTTCATTCACACTTTTCTGCATCCGTTTCTCGTGTTCACCATCGTCAGCCTGGTGGATCTGGTCGTTCTGGACTGGGTTATTTTTTGCTTGATTACACCGGATTTTGTAGTTATTCCGGGAACACAAGGCATGAAGGATTATAAAAATTACCGCTTTCATTTGATTGCTTTTCTGAAAGGGACTGTGGTATATGGTGTCTTGTGTATCATCGTAGCGGGCATTCGCATGCTGATCTGACGAGCGCCTCCGCGGTCGTGGCCCGCTTCCAAGTCATTAAGATTGCCGCGCCTCCGGCCTTTCGTGCCAGAGGGTTGGCAATCTTTTTTCATTTCATAGTTCTAATCATTAGTTTTAATAACATATATTGTAATAATTTACATCAAAAGGAGGTGAATGAGGTGGCACGGATTTTCCCGCGCAAGGATCGTCTGAGGACGACGGGTTATTACCCTTAACTCCAAGAGCACGGCACTAAGCGCGAAGAAGTCAATAAAACGAATAAAAAAGAATCAAAAGGAGAGTTATTCTATGAAAATGTTATTGAAAAAAGTTCCGCTTTTCCTGTTCGCTATCGTTATGGCGTTTTCCTTCTCGCTCGCCGCAAGCGCAGCTCCGTCTGCAGATCAAGCCGCTGCGGCGCCTGTCGTCAGCTTCCAGTCGGCCAATGGATCGTGGATTAAAGTGAATGGAGACGGCAGTGTAACAGCCAACGCAAGCTCGGCCGACCAAGCGGGCAAATTTGATCTGATTCCGGTGGACGCGCAGTATTTCGCCTTAAAATCCCGCACCAACGGCAAGTTTGTCTCCTTTAATGCAGACGGCACCGTAGTGGCGAACGCCGCTACGATCGGCACAGCTCAGAAAGTTGCCATCACCTATGTCGTCAACACGCCTCAAGAAAAAGCGATTCAGGCCAAAGCTTTAAGCAACGGCAAATATGTCAGCGCAGTTAACGGCGGCGGCGGAAAAGTTGTCGTTAACGTTGCCGTACCGTCCAAATTCGAAACATTCAAAGTGAAAAACTGGCAATAAGCCGCATCCTTGACCGTAGAGGCGACGATTAAATAAAGCAAGGCGCCAAGAAGTCGTGAATACGACCGCATTGGCGCCTTTTTCGGCGGAAAAAAATTTGGTTCTTTAGGCTTCCCGGCAGACTGCTAACCGTTTGTTTTGATATGAGCGAAGCTTCCGCTAACCGGCTGCGGATCGGTCAATAGATGCAAGCTGGGACAAGACCTCTCAACCGCTTTATGCAGCCTCAGAATCTCGTCCGTCGAATGCGGGGACAGAATGTTAAGCTTGTAAGAAATGTTACGAATGGCCGGGGGAGCCCACGCGTCATCCGTGGTCAGCTCGCCCGTGACTTCAACGTCCAGATATTGCAGCGTTATTCCTCTGGAAGCGGCAAGCGACAAAGCGATCTGCGCGAGTCCGCTGCCCAGCGCGCCGAACATCATCTCCGCCGGACCGGGTCCCGAGTTGTACTGCTCCCCGACTTCGGCTAGAACATCCGTTGTGACCTGGAAGCCCCGCATTTGAATTTCCCGCTTCCCGGAGCCTCCCAGCGCTACGACTTTGGCTTGCAGCTTGGACGGCTCGGCCGGGCTGGGCTGCTCCTGTTTCCGGTCGGCAACAACCTCTTGCAGCTTCCTGACTTCCCCTTGTCGATCCGCCTTCGCAGGGGGCAGCATCGCTGGAACGGACGGAGAAGCCTTTTGCGGATCGGACACCGTCTGCCGCGGCATGTACTGCGGCCGCTCCCGAAACCATAAAGTCGCGATCCATTTTTCCCCTTCTCTTAGCTCACGGGAGCCGTGTAAAGAAAGCGGATGGCGATCGTTGGTACCTTTCTTGCAGTTTTCGAATACGATCAACGTGCCTTCGGAAGGCGTAATGTCCAGATTCAACTCCGGAAAATATGTTTCCCCGCCGGCATCGACGGTATTTAAATACAGGAGCGCCGTATATAGACGCTGGCCTCCTTCGTCGTAGAACTTTTTACCGGCTACCGTATTCAGATCATACGTATCGAAATGCGCTCCGAACTTGCCTCCAGCCCCATATCTCGCAATTTGCAGATTTTCCGCGTAATGAAGGGGCTGCCCCACAAGAGCCGCGATCCTTTCAGACACTTCCCGTACGAGCGGATGCGAATCATGGTGAAACCAGGCAAAGTCCGATTTTCGGAATTCGGAGGCGACGACTTCCTTTTCCCCGATTACCTTGGCGGGCTCCAGCTGATGCCTGGCCAATTCGATCAGCTGCCTGCATTCCGGCCCGGATACGGCTTGCCCATAGCTTGCCACAAGCGGCTCTTCATGAAAGACGACCGAAGGTTCCCTCACCTTTTCTCTCCTCCAGTGGTTTAAGATGCATGCGGATAAGTATCATCCTTCCTAACATATTAAAAGACGCTGCGCACCGTGTGGACGAATGAGAAGGCGCATAAGCCTAAACAAAAAACTTGCCTTCCGGTAGGATGTTCTACAGAAAGGCAAGCTTGATCATAAGTTAAGCAGATTCCACGACTACGTCGATTTCCCTATAAGTAACGGTGAAATCGATAATCGGACCACCAGCAGACAGGCTGGCTTGAGCGGTCAGCGTATAGGTATGAACTCAATCCCGACGAAGAGCATCGTCGAATACTTGTTCCAAACGGTCGGCGTCCTTCGAGACCGCGAATAGAACAAAGCAGCCGTCTCTCTTCAAGACATGCTTTTGGATTAAACCGTACTCCTCCGGGCGGTAGTCTTTAAATTTCGCCGTCTGCGCATCGATTCTTTTCGATACGTTTTGCTTGACGCGTTCCGCTTGGGCCGCATCCTTCGCTTGAATGACAGCCACTTCGTCCGCTTTCACATTCGACGCGGCCGTGTACAGGACGAAGTCCTCGACTTCGTCGTCGCCAAGACGATACAGCCGCTGGAGCGCCTCCTTGTCCCGCTGCTTCAGCTCATCCAGCTTCACTGCTTGCTTCAGGCGTTGTCCCAGCTCGCCGGCCGTCACATCGTTGCGGACACCTTCCTGTTTGCCGGAGCATCCTGACATAACGGCGGCGAAAACGACCGTAATCGCCAAGAGCAGGATCACACGCTTCCTATTCACAACTGCAAACAATCTTAACATCGTTCTCCCCCCTCCTCATCAGCTCATTCCGTCGGCTCAGCCAGTTGGTGCAACGACGGATCTTCAAAAAACGTATTGGCGTTATACAGCAGCAGCACGTCACGGATTTGACGTTCTTGAATGAGCGCCTTCAAGTCCTTCTCGTAATATCTCGGATCGACGACATAAATTTCGCTGAAATGCCCAGTTAGAAAAGGAATGAGGCTGTTGGCATACGAATCCTTGACCACCAGCAATTTCGTTCCGTTGCGAAGGCCCGTCGTGATTTGGATGAACGAATGATTGCCGTCGAAAAATACCGTGTACTTGTCCTTCTTGCCGAGATTGTCCATCGCATACATGGAATCCGAGGTTCGCCCCTCTTCGACGTACTCTACGGTACAGCTCCCGCCTGCCTTCGGCATATAAAGCTCGATGCGGTCGGGCTCGACATGTCTGAAGCCGCTTTTCGAATACAGCGAACCGTAGAACTCGTCCGTCACTTGGCGGATCGTAAAATCCTCTTCCTTCTTCGGGGTCAGCCCCATCCGCTTGCTAAGCTCCAGATAAGCGTAGAATGCGCCTCTTGTCGTCCAATGGTGATCGGTTTTATAGTAAACGGACCGTTCCCGCTGCGCATGAAGCGCGGGATACACGTCGACAAAGCGAATATCCCGTTGGAGCGACCGCTTCACTTGATCGAGATACGCCAGCTCCTCGCCGGCCGGGGCGTAGTCCGGAAGCTTATCCGCAAGCACGCTGGCGGCGATAGGTACGAGCATGACGAACGTGCGCAGTCCGGGCGCTGCCTTAGCTAGCGAATGGACCGCATTTACTTTCATTTCCAAATCCCCATCAACAGGCGGGGTAAATTTTTGAATCAAATAGCCGTCCTTCCCGAGGTAGACCCCGTTGCTCTCCTTCTTCCCCATCGCCTGGTCCGTATCGGATTTGACGCCGATCCAGAAATCTCTGGCCATAAATTGATCGGAGATATATTTCTCAAAGCCGGAAGTAAATTTTCCCGAAACGAGGCTGTGCAACGACAGCTTCGGAAGCTGCTCCAAGCTTCGGTTTTCCGCTTCCGAAAACGGTGCGCTTGGCTTGCACAGATTTACAATCAGCACGCCTCCGAGAAATAACAAGAGCAGCATAGCGATAATCGATTGCGATCGTTTACGGTACTTGTGCATAAATAAGATCACTCTCTTCAAAATCTAAAGTAGAGGAAAGGGTTGTAGGTGGCATTGATCAAATATGCCGTGGACAGAAACAGCAAGACGAAATAAACCGCAGGAGCGGCGATAACGCCTGTCTTTTGGAACCTTTCAGTAAGCCAAGACAAAACTTTACTCGGAAACGGAGTCGAGCATAAAACCAATACGATCAACAAGACGAGATTCGCCGACAAATCGTACCATGTGCGGTTGTCCGCGAAACCATGCGCCCCGAAACCGAGCATCGTTCCGATATATGCGGTGGCTGCCGATAGCTTCTCGAACTCGAAAAACACCCAGCCGACCATGACGATCACAAGTGTATACGCATGCCCGACAAAGCGGGGTTTATTTTGCAGCCATCTTAACAAAAACAGCTTTTCGGCCGTGACGAAGAACCCGAAATACATGCCCCAGACGACGAAATTCCAGCTCGCCCCATGCCATAATCCGGTTAAAAACCATACGACCAGCAAATTTCGGAATTGATTCAGCATGCCCATCCGATTACCGCCAAGCGGAATATACACGTACTCCCGAAACCAGGAGCCTAACGAAATGTGCCACCTGCGCCAAAATTCCGTAACGCTTCTGGAAATATACGGATAGTTGAAGTTTTCCATAAAATCAAACCCGAGCATTTTGCCGAGACCGCGAGCCATATCCGAATAGCCGCTGAAATCGAAATAAATTTGAAACGTAAAGGCGATGATGCCGAGCCAGGCGGAAGCCACGGTCAACTCGTCCGCGGGCGTCGCTTTCACCCCTGCCCACAGCAGCCCGATGTTGTTGGCCAGAAGCACTTTTTTGGCAAGCCCTCTGACGAACAGCTCCGCTCCTTCGCCGAACCGGTCCAGCGTCACGCTCCGGTCCGCGAGCTGATGCGCAATATCGCCGTACTTGACGATCGGACCCGCAACAAGCTGCGGGAACATCGTAATATAGGCGCCGAACGACAGCAGGTTGCGCTGCGCCGAGATTTTGTCCCGATACACGTCCACCACGTAAGACATCGTCTGAAACGTATAGAACGAGATGCCGACCGGAAGCGGGAGCGCGGCCGCCTGAATCGATAAGCCGAACAGGTGGTTGAGATTGTCCACGAGGAAGCCATAATATTTGAAGAAGCCGAGAATCCCCAAATTGACGGCGATAGAGCCGATGAATATCGTTCTGGCGACACCTTTGCGGCTTCTGTACTTGTCGATCAGCAGCCCGTTCGCATAGTCGAATAGCGTAGAAAAGACCATGATGACGATATAGACGGGCTCTCCCCAGGCATAAAACACGAGACTGACGCAAAGCAGCACGGCATTCCGAAGTCCGGAAGGCGACACATAATAAACCAAGAGCGTCAATGGCAGAAACAAAAACAGAAAGATCAGACTGCTGAATACCAATGCCCGTTCACTCCTTGCCGGAAGCTCCTATTTCACTTGATCCTGCAAAAGCTTCAGCAGCTGCGTATAATATTCGGCCTTCATATGGATGCCGTCCGTATCGTGCAGGTCCGGATGAGCCGTAAAAATCGGCGATACATCGGTGTAGCCCACCTTTTCCTTGCCGGCCAGTTCCTTCAGGCCTTGATTATAATCCGCAATGTTTTTATAGCGGGGCTCGCTCTTCTCCGCCTCCGCCGTCACCGGAGTGACCGATAATATCGTGATTTTGGCTTTCGGCAGCTTTTCCTTGATTTTGCCGATCAGCTTCGCATAGTTCGTCAGCGAAAATTGCTTGGGATTGTCCGTAGGCCATAAGAGGTCGTCCGACCCCAATTGGATGAAAACATGCTTCGGGTTTCGTCCGGCCAAGTCGCCCACATCCTCCAAAGCGAACATCGCGGTCGCCCCTGCTTTGCCCATCACATTTTTGTCATCCAGCACTCCGTGGAACGACAGCCCTTCCGTAATCGAATCCCCGAGAAAGACGCTTGATCTAAACATCGATTTATACGAAGAAGCTTCGGCGGTCGCAGCAGCCGCTTCCTTCTCTCGGGTCGCAGCGGCCAGGCCCTGCTCCCGTTCTTGATTTCCGCAGGCCGCCAACGTTAATGAGATAGCTCCTGCCAACACGATTGCTGTCATTTTGTTTCCCATTTTATTTTCCATTTCGATTCCCACTTTCCTTTGTGATTTACAAGCGATGATCCTTCATGAAATTCAGGTGAAAATGCTTCGTTTCGTCATAGACGGCGAACTTGTAGCCCTTTTGCTTATAAAAATCGATGATTTCCTGCAGCACTTGCAGCGTTTGCGGCTTTTCGTGCATGAGCACGACTTCCAGATCCGCCTTCGTCTGCTTCTTGATGTTGTCGACGATCTCGCTCGGGTGGCCCTTGAGCTTCCAATCGTTCGAATCAATAGTCCAGTCCCACACCTTGATTCCCGCTTGCACAATTTGATCGCGGAGGCGCTTATCGTTTAATCCCGGCGCCGAACCGTACGGCGGGCGCACCAAATGCGGATTCTCGCCCGTAATCTGGTGGATGAGCGACAACGTTTGCTTCATCTCCGGCACGAATCGCTTCTCTTCATACAGCTTCTTATATTGGTGCGTCATGCTGTGAGCGCCGACGTAATGCCCTTCCCGCACGGCTCGTTTCACATGGTCCTGCAAATTGGCGTGTTTTAAATTGCTCCCCTGCATGAAGAACGTCGCCTTAATGTTATTCTGCTTCAGGACGTCCAGAAACTCCCCCGTCCACTCGCTCGGTCCGTCGTCAAACGTTAAGTAGACGACTTTCCCTTTCTGCCGGTCATCGGCAGCCGCTGCTGACGCTTTCGCAGCCACAGGGACTCCGTCGGATTTCGGGACCTCCTTTTCAGGAAGGACCGGCAACTCCGACAGCCCGAAGAACAGCAGCCCTGCAGCAGCCAGTATGAAGCCCCATCTTTTTGCTCTTTTCCTGCTTCCCACTCCATCCATCTCCTCTCTCTATCGATAGATTAATAGAGAGAGATGAAGATGAAGTGCAGATCGCATTCAGATGAGTTAAAGAATAGCAAGCGCTGCAAGCACACAAAAAAAGTGCAGAACCGAAGTTCTACACTTTCTTATTCAGATGGAAAAAGAACAGCACGCCGTTCGCCGTATTGGTCACGCCATAAGATACCCCGTGCAGCTCCAATATTTTTTTGCAGATTGCAAGCCCCAGCCCGGTTCCTCCCGTAGAGCGATGACGGGAAGGCTCTGCGCGGTAAAATCGGTCCCAGATTTTTTCCAGATGCTCGTCCGGGATGGACGCCCCTTTATTTTCAATACGGATCATCACCGTATCGCGCTCTTCGACGGTCGAGACGTAAATGGATTCTCGTTCCGGCGTATGCCGAATGGCGTTGGTCAAGAAATTGACGACCACCTGTTCGATCCGATGCTGATTGGCAACCACGACAGCCGGGGACAGCCGGAGGTGCAGCTGCAATTGCTTTTGCTCGATTTCGATGGCTAGCTTCTCGCATACCTGCCCGATGACGGCATCGATCGCGAACGAATCCATCTTCATCTTATACGTCCCCGACTCGTATTTTGCCAGATCGAGCATATCGACGATCAGCAGATCCATCTTCTTCACTTCGTTCTCCATGGCGGCGAAATAGTGGTCTCTCTTGTGGCTTGCCACCCCGTCCCTCAAAATCGAAAGACAGCTTTGGATCACGCTAAGCGGCGTCTTCAATTCGTGCGATACGCCGGAAATAAATTCTTTCCTCGTATGCTCCAGCTGCTTTTCTTTCTCGATATCCTGCTGCAGCTGTGCGATGTAGGAATGCAGCCGGTCGGATAGCTCGTTAATATTGCGGGACAGGTCGCCGATCTCATCCTTGGTTGTGATCGGAATTTTTTCGAAAAAGTCCAGGTCCGCAATCTTTCTCGTCGTATGGTTGATGCGCAGCAAAGGACGGGCAATCCCGCGGGAATAATAGAACGAAGCCAGCAGCACGAGCAGCAGTGTGGCGATAATGATGTACACATAGTAATCCTGCATCACCCCCGCGGCCTCATCTACAGGCTGCAGTGACGTCATCGCGAAAATGTATGTGGGATTCCCTGCCGGATCTTCGATACGGTCCACGAATATTTTGTAATTCACATGGTTTTCTTCATAATTCATGATCCGATTCGCGTTCGAATCGCCATCATAGTCTCCGTAAAGAAGATCCGCTTGAAAAGCTTTGACCCGTTCCAGAAACAAATGGTTCGTATAGCGCGAAATTCCCGTCCCTTCCGGTGTCTCGACTTTGGTAATCGTTCCGGTGACAAGATCGGTGGGATACTTTTCACGATACTTGTTCGCATTCTCGAACCGGGAGACGACTTCATACTCCTTCTTCACCAGCTGCTGATTTTCCAGTTGGTTTTCCTCTCTCAGATTGGATACATTCGGCCCCATCCGCTGCGGAAACAACTGGTTTTTCACCATGATGCCTTCTATAGCAATCGGCCGCCCCTCTTTAATAAATGGTTCAAGAAACGGAATGTCTTTACTGAAATCCTCCACATTCATGACACTGTACAGCGGGATGGTCATCGTTTTGCCGGAAAGGGCGGGTGTTTCAGTAGAGCGTCCCAAGCGGACCTCCATGTAAAAATCGTCCTTATATATCAAATTGCCCATGGCGTCCAATGCCGTGATCCAGGTGCCATGCTTTCGATAAAAATCTTGCTCAAGCCTCACCATGGCCTGTGCGTCTCCGGCATTTTTCAGGTAGTCCTGTTTATAAGCTTGAAGAGCTGTCTTTACATCCTCCTCTTTTTGATACACATAAAATTGTTTAAAAAATAAGGCTTGGCCGCCAAAAATGATCGTCAGAATAAGCACGCATAAAGCGGTCGTCAGCAAAAACAGTTTAGATACGATGCCGATCTTCATGCGTGATCCTCGAATCTATAGCCCGAACGCACGACCGTGCCGATGCATTTGGACTTGTCCCCTAATTTGTGGCGCAAATTGCGGATGTGGCTGTTGACGGTACGGTCGTCGCCTACGAAATCATAGCCCCAAATTTTTATAACAAGCTGCTCTCTCGTGATGACGATCCCTTTATTTTTCATTAAGTACGTTAATATTTCGAACTCGGTATGCGTCAAATTGCAGTTCGTCCCGTCTACCGTAACGGTGCGGGAGGGAAGATGCACCGCAATGCCGCTGCTCTCCAACCTATCGCCTGCAGGCTCGCAAACTCCCCTGCTGTCCAGCAGCCGTTTCGCTCTTGCCAATAAAATCGGCGGACTGTACGGCTTAGCCACATAGTCATCCGCACCCAGCTCAAATCCGAGCAGCGTGTCGTCCTCGTCCACCCGGGCCGTCAGCATAATGATAGGAACATTCGAACTCTTACGGATGCGCATGCACACGGACCAGCCGTCCAGCTCCGGCAGCATGATATCCAAAATAATCAAATGCACTTCGCGTTCCTGAAAGAGCGACAGCGCTTCTTTCCCGTCCCCTGCTTCCAGCACATCAAAGCCTTCGTTGATGAAATAATCCTTCATAATTTCCCGTAAAATAGGCTCATCTTCTACAATTAATATCGTTCTGTGCATCGATTGCTCTCCTATTGCCATCGTTGTCCCTATCATTCTATTCCCCTCCAGACTCCGCTTCAAGAAAGAATAATAGGAAAAAGTGAAGATAAAATGCAGATCCGGTGCAAATCAGGTGAAGAAGCGCCTCATTCGAACGGACCCTGATGAATTTTAACGCTTAAAACAAGACCGAGCGCAACCATATTGGTGAGCAGCGAGCTTCCTCCGTAGCTGATAAA
>NZ_JTHN01000049.1 GCF_001399685.1 Paenibacillus sp. A3 | reverse complement strand
AAAAGCTCGAGCTCGGACGGGGAGCGTACGTGGAATATATGCCCGAGCCGCTGATGCTGTACCAGGACGCTTCGTTTCGCAGCGAGACCGTCGTCGAGCTGGAGCCTGGCTCGTCCTTGGTGCTGAGCGAGATCGTCTGCCCCGGCCGGACGCATCGGGGAGAGCGGTTTCGTTATGCCTGTTACCAAAATGCACTCACAGTCCGACGTGACGGCGAACTGATCTTCAGCGCCAGACAGCGGGTGGAGCCGCAGCTTGAGACCCCGCGTTTCATGGCCCGCTGGGACCTTTATACGCATCTGGGGACGCTTTATTTGTTCTCCGAGCGGGCCGACGCATCGCTTGTAGAAGCGCTTCGCGAGCGGCTGAACAGCTTTGCTCCTGCTGCAGCAGCCGATTCGGAGCTTTACTACGGCGTAAGCTTGACTTACAAGTACGGCCTTGCCGTTTCCGTCCTTGGCTATCGCGTCGGCGATATCCAAGAGCTGCTGGACGAAGCTTGGCGTTATATGCGTACGGAAGCGTTCGGCAAGGAAGCGTTGAGGGTTCCCAAGTAAAATAATCTCTTTATGTGCGACAAAGTATTTTGCTGATAATAAGAGCAATTACAGAGGAATAACCGCAAACATGAAGATATTGAGCCGAAACAAATGTGTCCTAAAATATACACATTATATAAATATATTTTTTTATTTAAAAAAATGTATTTTTATGGTACTCTCTTAAAAGAGTCGGCCGAACTCGTAAAATTCTTGGAGGTGTCGTATGAAGCTGAAAAAATTACTGTCTACTCTGCTGATTGGTGCAAGCATGATGGTATTGGCCCAATCCGCTTTAGCAGCGACCCAACCGATCGTATCTCCTGTAAGCAAACCGCAGGTTGAAGCGAAGTCTCTGGCCGCGTTAGGAAATAATATGTGGTTTCAAATAAACAATTTGGGCAGTGGACAGAGTACTACTACTTTTAATTTTGCAAAATATGTATCTTACGGTGGGCATTATGCTAATTTAACAATAAGCCAAAAAACAACTGATCCTTCCGAGGGGAGAAGTCCGGTAGTTTTTTATGCAATTTTCAAAGAAAATAGCAGTTGGACTTCTCCGATGTTTACTTTAAACGGTAATACGTCTCAGACACATTTGGTTTATCTCGAACCAGGTACATATTTTGTCTTGGTTGAAAATCGCGGGAATGTGACGGTCGATGTACATGGTATTCTAGGCAGCAATTAATTTTTTCGTAAGAAAAAAATGATAAGGTTGCTCAACAGAACTGCTCCAGTAAAGTACAGGAGAAACATCCATCTATGAAGCCTCGGTCCGAAATTCCATCGGACTGAGGCTGTTTATGTTTTTGTAATCTGCATGCTACATTTTTTTCTTTTTAGCTGTATGGCCATGTCCTTTCCGTTTGTGCCTGCGATAAGGAAAAATAATCCGGCTTACGCAAATGAGAAGGGAAACATCCTGCTTCTGCGTCGTAGGATTAAGGCCGCCTCGAGTGCCTATTTTAAAAGATGGCCAGACAGTTTTGAGCCCTCTGGCCTGGAAAATACCCCCCCTATTGTTCGGCTATCCTTCTTTGCGTTTGTCGAGTTAGCAGGCAAGCCTATGGACATACTCGTCGTCGAAAACAGGATAAAAAGCAGGATTTAGCCGATTCTTGTATTTTTCTGCAATACTAAAAAAATATACGGCGCAATACCCGGTGGATCAAAGCGCACAGCCGTACTATCATTTGATGGGGGATTCGACAATATTTTGAACAACGCCATCCGTTGTTGTCAAAAGGTCCGCAGGTTGTTATGATAAAGAAGATCTTTTTAAGAGTGAAGGATATCACAATCATTGTCGAATTCCTCACACAAGGGGGTTGCATAGAGGTGGAAAAACAGGCAAGCTTGGGGATGGGCGTAGAGACGACAAATGTTGAGGCGGATACCGCTGTCAACTCGCCGGCTACGTGGAGAGATTTTGTGAATCTCGCCAAACCCGGCATTTTATTTTCCAACGCGATTACGGCATTTGGCGGCTTTTGGGTCGCTTCCGGCTGGCATATCCAGTGGGATAAATTGATATATATGCTGCTCGGCACCGTGTTGGTGATGGCGTCTGGCTGCGTGCTGAACAACTATTTAGACCGGGACATGGACAAGAAGATGACACGGACGCAAAAGCGTGCTACCGCAGTAGGCAGCATTGCTCCGCAGACTGTGCTATGGTACGGTATTGTGCTCGGCGTTGTCGGCCTTTCGGTGCTGTGGTTCTTGACGAATCCACTTACCGCTTTGCTCGGTTTACTCGGTTTGTTTATTTACGTATGGATTTATACCGCATGGTTTAAACGGTCATCCGTATGGAGTACGTTCGTCGGCAGCTTTTCCGGCGCAATGCCTACGCTGCTCGGCTACTGTGCCGTTCAGGGACAGATCGATGCCGCGGGGCTTATTCTGTACGGCATTATGTTTCTGTGGCAGCCGCCGCACTTCTGGGCGCTTGGTATTCGGCGGATGGAAGAGTACCGCGCAGCCGGCTTCCCGCTTCTGCCGGTAGTCAAAGGAACGTACATTACCAAGATGGCGATGATCCGTTATATCGTGCTGCTTGTGCCCATTTCGCTTTTGCTGTACTGGCTTGGTTACGTAGGAGAGCTTTACTTCTTCGCGGCTACGATCATGGGCTTGTACTGGGCGTTTTTGAGCCTCAAAGGGTTCAAAGCGGAGGATGAAGTGCAATGGGCCAAAAAAATGTTTATTTACTCCATTAACTATTTGACCTTGCTGTATATCATCATGGTCATCAGCACCACTCCTTTACCGTAGGGTATTCGCGGACGGTGCAAAACGGTGGATGACAATCCCTTGGCCCCGGCCTTGGGATTTATTTTTTGAACAATGGGAAGGTGAGCGATGATATGCAGAAAACCGGTTTTAAAATCGTCGTCATGGTACTGCTGGTTGGTTTGATCGCAACATTGGCTTATATGCTGGTCAAAGGTCCGGAGAAAAAAATCGGAGTGCTCAAGAAGGCGCCGGATTTCAAACTGGAAAACCTGGACGGCAAGACGGTAACATTGGCTGATACCGCAGGAAAAGCAAAGCTGGTCTATTTTTATTTTTCGTATTGTCCTGACGTCTGCCCGCCGACGACCTACAACCTGTCTAAAATTCAGGACGTATTGGTGAAAAAAGGCGTGTTCGGCACAAAGACGGCGCTTCTTTCTATTACCTTCGATCCGACGAGAGATACGCCGGAACGGCTTAAGGAATTTTCCGGCCGCTTTCATCCGGATTATAAGGGCTGGTACTTCCTGCGCGGCGACGAGGCTTATACGGCGGACCTGGCCAAGAAGTTCGACGTCCTAGTAGCCAAAGACCCGAAAACCGGCAATTTTACGCATACGAACTTGTTTTTGCTAGTCGACGGCAAAGGTGATGTGCGCACCTACTATTCGGGCAACGACGAAAATATCGATATCGAAGGAATCGCCAACGATTTGATTCAGGTTAGCAAGGAATCCTAGGCTAATGGCGAGGGCATTGATTTGACATGGCTTATTTTACGCATATTTTGCTCAATAATGTCATTCCGCTAACCATCATGATTGCGATAGGCGTCATTTTGTACCGGGCATTCAAGCTGGATATCAAGACGCTTTCCAAATTAAATTTTTACTTATTCTCCCCGGCGCTCGTATTCAAAATGCTTTACGAATCGTCGCTGTCGCTGGCTGTTCTCGGACAAACGCTGTTGTTTTTCGTCCTGTTTTTTGCCGCGATGTTTCTTTTGATGGAAGTGGTGATCCGTCTGCGGGGATATAAGGGCGGCATGATCCCGGCGATGCGCAACAGCGTTATTTTTTACAACAGCGCGAACTATGCGATTCCGCTCAATCAGCTCGTGTTTGTCGGGGACGCGTTCACCTTATCGATTCAGATTATCATTATGATGATGCAGAGTCTGCTTCCGAACACCTACGGCATCTATGCCGTTAACGCGTCCAAGCGCAATGATATGAAGCAGACGCTCCGGACGATCCTGACGCTTCCGGTCATCTATATCATTCAGATCGCCTTTTTGATGAAGGGGCTGCACATTCCGATCCCTGGACCAGTGTATACTCCGATCAATTATGTATCGGACGCGTTTATTGCAACCGCTCTCTTGACGCTTGGGGTACAATTGGGAAGCATGAAATGGACGTTCAACCTGGCGGATGTCATGCTGTCGAACGTGCTGAGGCTCTGTGTGGGCCCGGTCGTCGGCTTTCTGATCGTTCTGCTAATGGGGATTGAAGGGGGCATGGCGCAGGCGCTTGTACTGTCCTGCGCGGTGCCGACATCGCTGAGCAGCGTACTCATTGCCGTCGAGTATGACAATGAGCCGGAATTTTCAGCACAAGCTGTGTTTTCCTCAACGATATTTAGCATTTTTACGGTAACACTGGTTATTTATTTGATGAAATTTATAGGTTAGAACTTCTCAAAGGTCGGGATCATCGGGGGATAGATAATAAACTCCTCCAGCCCGGCCTTTTCCAATTGTTGAATAAGATACTCGTCGGGCGTGCCTTCGACGCCGGCATAGCCGCGCCGCGTATAAATTTGTTCGGCATCCGGAAATGTATCCCGGAGAATGGCACGTATTTTTTTGCCCGAGGGGTCATTATCCGTAAACAGGTATACATCGCTCGTTCCGATCTTCTTCTTCAACTCTTCCAAACGATCCGTATTCAGCGATCCGAAGGTACAAACGATGGTGATGTCCTCTGTCAGCAGGCGGCGAAGCCTGATTTTGTCATTTTTTCCTTCTACAATAATAGCGATAGACATCGACGGCCTCCGTTCCTGCAATGAATTTCTTTCTTGTAGTATATCCGCTTTTGCTGTCCGATCCAATCCCTACGTGAACGTATTTCCCAGGAAATGTCGGAAACTGGCCGTCGTTGCGGTAAAAGAAACGACAGAAGGGCCGTTGCCCTTGTCTGCGAGAGACAAAAGAAACGGCCCTATTTCATGGAGAGTGGTTCATGATGCGTTTAGCAATTAGTTGTTGATAAAGCTTGCTTTAGAGAGCAGACGTTTCAGCATGGTTGCGGATTGTGCGCGAGTCGCCGTATCGCGGGCGCCCAACGTGTCGTCCGTCATGCCGTCGATGATGCCGGCGTCAATCGCAGCGGCGATTTCGTTCTTCGCCCATACGATTTTGCTTGCGTCTTTGAATTTCGCCAACAGCTGAGTTTGTTTATCAGCCGAGACGTCCGGTTTCGCACCGGCATAGTTCAGAGCGCGTACGACCATAGCCGCCAGCTCTTCGCGGTTGATCGTAGCGTTCGGACGGAACGATCCGTCTTCATAGCCGTCAACCAGCTTCGCGTTTGCCGCTGCTGCTACAACGCTTGCGTACCAGTCGCTAGCTGCAACGTCTTTAAACGTGCTGCTGCCGTTGTTCGTATCCAGACCCAGCGCGCGAACAACCAGTGCTGCGAATTCCGCACGGGTGATATTACGCTCCGGCTGGAATGTCGTGTCGGTTACCCCGTCAACGACAAGCTTGTTAGCCAGCAGCTTGATGTAGCTTTCAGCCCAGTGGCCGTTGATGTCGGAGAAGGTTTTATCCAACTCGATTACGGCATAGATGCTGCTGCCGTTGCGTTTCAACGTTGCTTCGTTTTTACCATCCGTCGCAGAGAAGACAGCAGGTACAAAGCTCAGTTTACCCGTTGTCGGGTTGTAAAGAACGCCTGTCGCTTTGGACGAATCGACAGCTTTGCTCAGCGGAAGAACCCGGCTGATGTAGTTGTTGCCGAGGTCCAGCGCAGCGGTTTTCTCGTCTTTGCCGAGACCGACGATATCGAAATCGACAGCATTGCTGGCTACCGTGCCGCCAAGCGCTTTAGCAGCTTTGTCTACGCCGTCCTTCGTCGTATCGTTTGCTTTCGCGATGGTTACTTTCAGCTTCAGCTCATCTGTCGTTACCGACAGCTTGCTGGCCAAGTCTTGCAGCTTCAGCACGTTGAGCGGAATGATGTAAGCGCCGTTGTCGTTAACGATGACCAGCACCTTCTTGGAATCCGTTACGTAATCGACAAGCGCTTTAGCCGGAATCAGAGCGATTTCGCCGCTCAGCTTCAGCGTCACTTTGTCGTTGTTTTTGAACGAATTTTTCAGTTGGTCGGCATCAACGGAGCCGTTGGAGCTTACGTTGATAATTTCCGAACCCCAGATTCCGCCGCCGGGTCCGCCGCAGCAAGTGCTACCGCCGCCGGGGTTAGACCCGTTGCCCGTATCACGATTTACTTGGGCATAAACATCTCCGGTTACCGGCTTACCGTTTACATACAAGCCATGCAGATAAACGGAATCGTACACTCCGGCCTGAACGGTGAATGGTTTGTAAATGTACAGCTTGTTGACTTCATCGTACGTATCATACGTAACATTGGTGACAGCTACCCGGTTTCCGTTCGGATCGTAAGCATATACCTGAGCGTTTACGTCGTATACGTCGGAGTATACAACACCGGTTACCGTATCGTTGCTATACTTCAAATTTTTGAATCCCGTAGCGGCAAACGCCAACACAGGAACCAAAACAGAGATGATAAGCATCAGTACGGTCACTTGTGCTGTTTTTTTAAGCACAGCAGGCTTCATGCAGAGTTCACTCCTATCTTCCTTGACGAATAATGAATTATTACTATTGCGTTGAACAGGTTTCCTGGACAAATGCATTTTCACCTCCTTCAGCCAGTCTATTGAATATCATTTAGATGTTTTCGAATCGGACAGAGCTATTTATGTCCGTCGCGCCAATGGTGAAATCATCCATTACGGCAGCCCTTTGAACATTATCCAAATCTGCCCGCAGTGAAACATCTCGGCATCTTAAACGGCGGAGAGTGAGATAAAGTTGCGTTCCGAATTGTTTATCACTACTTTTGGACTATTAATTTATGACTAAATTCCTATAAAATACCGAATTGGGAATATCGAGACGATTCTCATTCCAACTGGAAAAGCAAAAAAACCGCCCGACATCCGGACGGCCCGAATCTCATCATATCCCCAAGTTCGTGTCAAACTCGCACGGGAGCGGCGAACGAACGGGACGGCAGCATAGAGAGCGCAAGCATGAGGCAGAGAAAAGCGAGGAAATACGGCGATACTTGTGTCCGTGTATGCCCGGCCACAATCGGGCCGATAAAGGCGCCGATCGAGTACGAAACCGACAGAATCGAGAAGACGCGTCCGTAACGGTCCGCGGGCGTGAGGGCTGCAAGCAGCGATGCGATGGCCGGAAAAATGACGCCCTTGGTCATCCCGATCAGAAACAGCGAAGCGTAGAGCGGCAGCGGCCAATGAACCGACATCCCAAAAAAAATGAATGCCAGTGCAAGACAGCCGAACAGCATCCGGTAAAAAGGGAAAATCCGGTTCAAAAACAGTAAACTAAGCGTCGCCAGCGACCCCATGGAAATGACGGAAAAGAACACGCCGGAGGTCATGATCGAACTGCTCGCCTCCTTCATCAGCGGAAGCTCGAAAAACAAAATGCCTTGGGAGCAAGAAAGCGCAAGAGGAATAACGAAGAAAAGCCAAGGAACGTTGTCCTGGCCGGAGACCGGTAAATTACCCTGGGAAGCAGGAGGAAGGGCGAGTTCCCCGGCAATCGCCGCATTGGTTGGACGCTCGCTTCGCTGTTCCTTTACCCCGATCCAAGCGAGCAAGCCGGTAAGGATGAGCCCCCATCCTAGAAACGTAAACGATTTGGCAAAGCCAAGCTGCGAGACCAGGTAGGCGCCGGCCGCCGGACTGAGCACGGAAGCGATGGTATGCACCATGCCGTTGCCGGCCATCAGCTTGCTTTGTTGAATTTGGTTTTTGGCGATTTTGGCGAGCAGGGACAAGCAGGCCGGCGATAGAAATGCCAGGACGAAGCCGCTGATCGAACGGATGACGAGCAGCCCCCACGGATCGCTGACGCGGGATTGAATTAAGAGCACGATTCCTGCTACAATCAGGCTGAACACAATGAAGCCCTTGCTTCCATAGCGGTCGACGCCGTAGCCTGCGATCAGGTTTCCGGGCAGGTGCGTGATCGAATAGACTCCGAGAATAAGCCCGATGAACGAAGGGGTCGCACCTAGCGACACGGCAAACGGAGTAAGAATCGGGTACTGGGCATGCAGGTCGAAAATGGCGACGAACATGAACAGATAGAGCCATACGGCGGTTTTCATGAAATCACCTCTTTCCATAATGGGGTTTGTCCGTCTACCGCTACTCTATACGTTTACGTCTCCCGGTAAAGGGATAGTACAAGTATTTTGCAACGTGCTGGATCGTTTAACGTATAAGAAACGTGGGTTCCGGCGGACAAAAGGAGGGATGCCGGATGGATATGTTTATCCGAATCGTGCTGGTGGCCGTTTTGGTACTGGCGCTGTGGAGGCTGTTCGGATCGTTGCGCCGAACCAAGCGAAGAGAAGACAAAGGGGCGGAAATCCAGCGCAAGCTCGCCGAGCTCCGCAAAAAAAGAGATGAAGAGTGACGCGGGGCTGGTGTATGATAAGGGCGCGGAGAACCGCCGTAAGGGATTTACATAAGCGATGGAAGAAGGACGTTTAGGGGAGCGATGGAAGTGGATTTCGTAACGGCTTTTTTATCCGAACGGTGGTATGTGCTCGTCGGAGCGCTGATTGTGCTGTTTCTCGTCATCAAAGTGGTGAAAACCGTCATCAAATGGGTTCTTGTGCTCGCAATACTGGCAGGTCTTATCTGGTATGGCGCCAGCTACAAGGATCAGCTCTTGGAACTGGGCACGACGGTGGGAGCGAAAGTCGCCGCCGAAGCTAAGAATCAAGCGGTCAAAACGATTACCGACGAAGTGAAAGAAGCGAAATACAGCCAGAACGCCGACGGCTCGTATACCGTAAGCACCAAAAGCGTGAAGCTGGAAGGCAAGCCCGGCTCTAGCGATGTGCAAGTTACTTTTATGAACCAAACGTTCACGATGAAGCTGGACGATGTCCTGAAAGGATTCATCGATCAGGCGAAGAAAAACGCCGGCCAATAAGCCGTCGGCATGCATTTCGATAGGAAAGGAGGGGGACGCTGGTGAACGAACTGCAGAACCTGACACAAATCAATTGGATTACCGTGCTCATCGCCGTATTGTTTGTAGTATCGATTGTACAGGGTTTGCTTCGCGGGGCGTCCTCCTCCGCGAAGCATCTCGCGCTCATGGTGACGGAAGGGGCTGTTACGCTGCTCAGCCTGTTTCTCGCTTGGGAGATGACTTCATGGCTGTCGCCCAAGCTGCAGGCGTGGCTTGTGGGGCTCGGGCTGACGATACCATCCGAGGAACTCGGCTTTTGGAAGCAGCTATATTATACCGCCGCAACGGCACTGCGCGATTTTTCCCTGCTGCGGTTCAGCGTCCTGTTTGTTTTGGGATACGGCTTGATCAAGCAGCTGGTATACCGCATTATCGACCCGCTGGTGGACGATTGGCTGGCGGAACGGACGAATGCGGACTCTGCCAGCGGGGGACGAGCCGCTTCTCCCTCCCTGCTCAGCAGTCTGATCGGCGGCGTCATTGGCTCGGTGACCGGGTTTGGCCGGGGAATGATTATGATAGCCGTGCTGTTTATCGTCACGACGCTGTTCCCGCAGACGCCGGTGGCCGCTTATATTCAGGATTCGTCCCTTTTTCAAAAAGGGGCGACAGAAGTGATCCGGCCGATGACGGGCGACTTTTTCGCTAATCAGCTCCCTGTTTTCACGCGGGCCGTGGAACAGGAGTTCGGCAACATTTTACAGCGGAAATACGAGGTCGTGGATGCCCGCATCCCTCAGGATGTCGCGGAAGCGGCCAAGCAGGTGACGGCCAAAGGCCAGACCGACGAAGAGAAGGCCAAGCTGCTGTACCGCTGGGTCGGCACGCGTATCAAGTACGACTGGGACAAAGTGAAGGCGTACGAGGAGCAGCGCATTTGGAGAGAGCAGACGCCGGAGGATACGTTTAACACGAAAAAGGGCGTGTGCATCGACTTTTCCAGGTTATACGCGGTCATGGCGAGGGCGGTCGGACTGGACGTCAAGGTTGTGACCGGGCTCGGCTACGACGGGCGGGGCGGTTACGGCCCTCACGCTTGGAACGAAGTGTACCTGGGGGAGAAAAGTGAGTGGGTGCCGCTCGATTCCACCTGGGTGGCCAGCGGAGGCAACTGGTTCAATCCGCCCCGCTTTCAGGACACGCATATTAAAGATACGTAATAACAGAAGCCGGACGGCCGCCACAAGCGACGAACCGGTTTTTTCCTTTTCCGTACGTTTCTATAAATTCCCCGAATATGATACACTTGTGAAGATATAAGTTTGAAAAAGGTGGGTTTATCGTTGCTGCGCAAACCGTTAACGCAATATAAAGCGATATTTTTCGATGTCGGCGATACGCTGATGACGATCCCGGCGGCCAGGGTCATCATGCAGCAGTTTTTGGCGAGCCGGTCTTTTCATCGGGGACAGGAGCAAATCGGGGAACTTTTTACCGAAGCTTTTCGTTTATTTTATTATGGGAAGCAGCTTGACCCGTTCGAAGCCTGCACGCCGGAATCGGACCGGGCTTTCTGGATGAAGCTGTACGATTATATCCTTAAAAAACTGGGCGTCGAAGAGGAAAAGTGGACGGAAGAGCAGATCCACGTCTGCTGCCACGAGCTCTACGACTTATTCACGGCCCCGCAGCAGTATGCGCTGTTCGAAGATGTGGAGGAAAGCCTCCTGGCCTTTAAAGGAAAAGGGCTGCAGCTCGGCATCATTTCCAACTTTGCGCCGACCCTGCGTTCGATTTTGGAATACAAGGGCATCCTGCATCACTTCGATCCGGTTATCGTCTCGACGGAGGTCGGTTTGGAAAAGCCGGACCCGGCGATTTTCCATCTGGCGCTGGAGCGTGCCAAGCTGACGCCGGAGGATGTGCTGTATATTGGGGACCACGATCGCAACGACATTTGGGCCCCTGCTCAAGCCGGCATCGATGCCGTCAAGATCAAACGATACGATTATCATACCGGGGACGGCATTCTTTCCCTGCGCGAGCTGCTGCAGGACGTGAAGTAGCATATGGGAATCATTTTTAGAAGGAAGGAGCCGCAAGCAAGATGAAAAAACCTATCGGCATGGACGACTCGAGCAAGCAGGACGGAAGCCAGCGCCGTCATTTTACGACCCGGATCAACCTGTTCTTTTTCTTTACGTTTTTCCTGTTTTCCGTGCTTATCGTGCGGCTGGCGATGCTGCAGTTTGTCGAAGGCAAAGAACTGGCTGAAAAAAAGGACAGGGCCAACAATGCCGATACGCCGATCCCTCCGATTCGCGGCAATATTTTCGACCGCAACAGCGCTCCGATCGCCTATACGACGTCGACACAGTCGCTTTATTTTCGCATCGAGCAGGACCAGCCCAAGGACCAAGTGGTCGCCTTGGCCAAGCGTTTAGCCGACATTTTCGCGCAGTACGGAAACAAGGACCTGAAGCAGCCGAGCGCGGAGGAAATCATCAAGGAAATGGATGTCGGCTTCGATCTGAACCAGCAGGAAACGGCCAAAAAACCGAGCTATTATTGGGTGCCGAGGCGGATCAAGACCGATTTGACGCAGGCGGAAATGGCGTTTATTTTGGAGCACCGCGACGAGCTGAAGTGGATTGAGATCATGGAGGAGAGCTTGCGTACGTACGACCGCGAGAACACGATTGCGGTGCAGCTTGTCGGGTACATGCGGCCGTTCTCGACGGCGCGAGAAGCGAAGAATGGGCTCGAATTTTACAAGGACAAAACAAAAACGGAGGACTATCTGGACCGGGAATACGTCGGCTACGACGGCATTGAATTGATGTATCAGGAAGAGCTCCGCGGCAAAAACGGCGTGAAGTCGTATCCGGTCAACGCCTTGCAGAAAATTATCGGCAATGCCGAGGCGCCTACAGTCATCCCGCCGGAGAAGG
This sequence comes from Paenibacillus sp. A3, assembly GCF_001399685.1. Classification (GTDB taxonomy): domain Bacteria; phylum Bacillota; class Bacilli; order Paenibacillales; family NBRC-103111; genus Paenibacillus_G. The sequence continues at coordinate 4,789 of NZ_JTHN01000049.1, read as the reverse complement.
GGAACAACCTGTACCTGACCATCGACAAGAACGTCCAGCTTGCTACCGAGAAGGCAATCATGGACCATCTGGTGACGCTGAAAAGTCCGGCCTACCGCTCCAATCCTTACGCGAACAAAGGAGTCAATGCCGTCGCGGGCTATGCCGTGGCGATGGAGGTCGAGACGGGCAAAGTCGTGGCGATGGCCAGTATGCCGGATTACGATCCGACCTTCTGGAGCAATCCGTTCTCGGATTCCGATTACAAGCAGGTTCAAACGAAAATCAATAACGGCACGATTACGACGGCGTACCCGGACTATCCGGAAGACGAACAAAAATACCACCCTACGTCCATCGTGTATATGGGCTCCGTCGTTAAACCGCTCTCGGTGCTGATCGGGCTCAACGAAGGGCTGTTTACGACCAATACGACTTATAACGATACCGGCGTATTCACGTACGGAAAAGACAACAGTTCCAAGCTGACAAATTCCGGCAGAGCCTCTTTTGGACCGATCAATGCAACGGCGGCGATCAGACACTCGTCAAACACGTTCATGTCCGCTTTGATCGGTAACGCGCTGTACACGCGAAGCCCTAACAAAGCCGTAGAAATTTGGGATCAGTATTTGGCCAAATTCGGCTTGGGCGTACTTACCGGCAGCGGCCTGCCGCGGGAAAGCGCAGGAATCAGCGAGTACAAGACGAATACGAAAGAGACGGCTCAATCCCGGATGGTATTCGCCTCTTGGGGGCAGAACGAGAAGTACACGACGCTCCAATTGGCGCAGTATACGACAACGTTGGCGACCCGGGGCAAACGCCTTCAGCCGCTGCTGGTCGACCGGATCGAGACGTACGACAAAGGTCAGATTGTCAAAAAGTTCGAACCCGTCGTGCTGGATCAGACCGATTTTCCGAAAGCATATTGGGACGCCGTGATCAAAGGGATGCTGCAGGTCGGTATTCAAGGCTTTGACGATTTTCCATATACGCTCGCAAGAAAAACAGGGACCTCGACGCAAAGGGTGGCCGGCGGCAAAGAAATCGACAACGCTGTGTTTATCGCCTTCGCGCCGGCGGAAAATCCGAAGCTTGCCGTCGCCGTTGTCGTCCCGGAGGGCGGATTCGGCTCCTACGGTGCAGCGCCGATCGCGCGCAAAATGTTCGACGCTTACGATCAATATATCGGGTTGGAGGGAAAACCGAAAGGGCCTCCTACTGAAACCAAAACGCCATAGCAAAGCACTGGAAATCTCCTTGGGAAGAGGGGATTTCTTTTTTTATAAAAAAAATGTTGCACTAAGTCAACATATTTGTATATTATAAACATATAGTCATTAGGGAAATAAAAATGGACTAATACAACTTATTTAGGAAGATGGGAGAGGGGTATTTTGAAAAACGTAAAAACAAAACCGAGGCTATCGTCTTCGTTCAAGCGATTTATTATGACGATCATGTTCCTCGCACTTGCCGTATCGCTCGCCGCATGCGGAGCGTCTAAGGAGAAGGAGAACGCCGCTCCCGGCAAAGTGAAAATAACCGCCACGATCGGGATGATTGCCGACATCGTCAAGCAGGTTGGGGGAGAGCACGTCGAGGTGACCGGATTGATGAAGGCGGGCGTCGACCCGCACTTATACAAAGCATCGCAAGGAGATCTGAAAAAGCTGGATCAGGCGGATATTATTTTCTATAACGGGCTTCACTTGGAAGGCAAAATGACCGACGTCTTCGAGAAAATGGAGAAAACGAAGCCGACGGTGGCGGTGACGAAAAATATTCCGGAGTCGAAGCTGCGCGGCATGGAGGACGGAACCGGGGCACACGACCCTCACGTATGGTTCGACGTCAAGCACTGGATCAGCGTGACCGAGACGGTTCGGGACGAGCTCAGCAAGCACGATGCGGCGAATGCAGCAGATTACAAGAAAAACGCGGAGGCATACATCAAGCAATTGGAGGAGCTGCATCAGTTCGCGAAGGAGCAGATTGCTTCCATTCCGGAAAAGCAGCGCGTGCTCGTTACGGCGCATGACGCGTTCGGTTATTTCGGGGATGCCTACGGCATCAAAGTGATGGGGCTTCAGGGCATCAGCACCGCGTCGGAATACGGCTCCAAGGACGTCAGCGACCTGCGCGACTTCCTCGTAGCGAACAAGATTAAGGCGGTGTTCGTCGAATCGAGCGTGCCGAAAAAATCGATCGAGGCCGTCATCGAAGGAGCCAAGAAGCAAGGACACGAGATTCAAATCGGCGGTGAGCTGTTCTCCGACGCGATGGGGGAAGAAGGCACGCCGGAAGGCAACTATATCGGCATGGTGAAGCATAACATTAATACGATCGTTCAAGCGTTGAAATAAGAGTCCGGGAGAGAGGGCGAGAAGCGGACGAACGAAAAAGGGGAGTGGAACCAATGAAAGAACAGCGGATACCGTTATCCATACTAGGCATGACAGTAGCTTACCAGAAAAAGCCGGTCCTCCGAGATATATCGCTGCAGGTACCGGAAGGAAAATTGATCGGCATCGTCGGGCCGAACGGCGCCGGCAAATCGACGCTGATCAAAGCATCTCTCGGACTCATTCCCAGCGTAACCGGTGAAGTTTCGATCTACGGCAAGCCTTACGCCGAGCAGCGGAAGCTCGTCGGCTACGTGCCGCAGCGGGAGTCCGTCGATTGGGATTTTCCGACAAGCGCGCTCGATGTGGTGATGATGGGACGATACGGTCATTTAGGCTGGTTCAAGCGTCCGGGCGCCAAAGAGCGGGAGATTGCCATGGATTGCTTGGCCAAAGTAGGCATGGCCAACTTTGCCGACAGACAGATCAGCCAGCTGTCGGGCGGGCAGCAGCAGCGCGTGTTTTTGGCCCGCGCGCTGGCGCAGGATGCGAAGCTGTATTTTATGGACGAACCGTTCGTCGGCGTCGATGCGGCCACGGAGAAAGCGATCGTAACGCTGCTCGGCGAGCTCCGGGAGCAGGGCAAGACCGTTCTGGTCGTGCATCATGACCTCGCGACTGTTAAGCAATATTTCGATTGGGTCATCCTGCTGAATGTAGAGCTTCAGGGCATCGGACCTGCGGAAGAAGTATTTACGCGGGACAATCTTCAACAAACCTACGGCGGGCGGCTGGCGTTTTTAGATCAGCGTGACGGCGCGCTCGTCGTGAACGCGAGGTGAGCGGCATGGCATGGCTGGAATTGTTCCGCGATCCGAATGCGCAGTGGATCTTAATGGGGAGCATGCTGCTCGGCCTGAGCAGCGGCGTGCTTGGCAGCTTCGCTTATTTGCGCAAGCAGAGCCTGATGGGCGACGCGCTTGCGCACGCGGCGCTGCCGGGAGTGTGCATCGCTTTTATGCTGACCGGCTCGAAATCGATATTTTTCTTCCTGCTCGGCGCGATCGTCGCCGGTCTGGCGGCCACCTTCGGGATTGGCTATGTCACCCGCAACTCCCGAATCAAGCAGGATACGGCGCTTGGCATCGTATTGTCGGTATTTTTCGGACTCGGCATCGTGCTGCTGACCAAAATTCAGCATGGCGGCAGCGGCAACCAGAGCGGCCTCGACAAGTTTCTGTTCGGGCAGGCGGCTTCCATGGTGCTGTCGGATGTCATCACGATGGCGGTTGTTGCGCTGCTGCTGACGATGATTTGCGCCTTGCTGTTTAAGGAATTCAAGCTGCTCAGCTTCGACCCGGGCTTTGCCAAAGGGATCGGGCTGCCGGTCGCTTTTCTCGACCAGTTCATGATGTTTCTGATCGTGGTGGCCGTGGTCGTCGGCATTCAGGCCGTAGGCGTCGTGCTGATGTCGGCGCTGCTCATTACACCGGCCGTCTCGGCCCGGTATTGGACCGAAAAGCTGGGCGTCATGGTGGTGCTCTCGGGCGTCTTCGGAGCGCTCAGCGGCTTCTTCGGCACCCTGCTTAGCGGCATGGCGAATAATATGCCGACCGGACCGCTTACGGTGCTGGCCGCGACCTTTTTCTTCGTCGTGTCGGTGCTGTTCGCGCCGCGCCGGGGGCTGCTGGCTAAATTGCTGGAGCGATTGGCTGTCAAACGGAGCGTGCTAAGCGAGCGGGAGCTTCGGCCGCAGCTGCACGGCATCGGTGCGGCAGGCGAACCGCTTCGGAAGGAGGGGCAGGCATGAACGACTTTTGGATACTGCTGACGGCTGCGCTCGTAGCCTGCTCCTGCAGCCTGCTCGGCTGCTTCCTCGTTCTGCGGAAAATGGCGATGATCGGGGATGCCATCAGCCACTCGGTACTGCCGGGAATTGTGCTGGCGTTTCTGTTCAGCGGTTCTCGGGATTCGCTGTGGATGATGCTAGGGGCGTCGGTCATCGGCCTCGTGACGGTGTTTCTGATCCAATGGTTTCATCAGAACGGGGTTCAATCGGACGCTTCCATCGGCGTCGTGTTTACAGCCTTGTTCGCCGTAGGGGTCGTCTTGGTAAGTCTGTATACGCGGCAGGTAGACCTCGATCTGGATTGCGTGCTGTACGGGGAAATTATTCATGTGCCGTGGGAAACGGTCGAGTGGAACGGGATCGATATCGGTCCGAAAGCGGTCTGGGGACTCGGCATCGTGCTGACGCTCAGCGCTTCGATCATCGGGTTGTTCTACAAGCAGTTCAAAATATGCGCGTTCGACCCGGCCATGGCTGCTGCGGTAGGCATTCCGGTCGCGCTGTTCCATTACCTGCTGATGGGACTGGTCTCGATGACGACGGTAGCCTCGTTCGAAAGCGTAGGCGCCATTCTGGTCGTCGGCATGCTGGTCGTGCCGACGACCAGAATGGC